>JAYTJO010000343.1:0-4161 GCA_043730975.1 Thermoleophilia bacterium
ACGGCAGCGCCTCTGGCGGCGCGCTGCTTTCGTCGCTGCCGCCGCAGCCGGCCGCGACGAGCGCGACTAGCGTGATCAGCAGGCCCACCAGGGCCAGGCCTTTCTTCTTGAGCATCAAGCTCTCCTCCTATGGAATGTTGACCGACCGCCGACCCACCGCCGACGCGGGAGCCGTACCCTCTGTCTGAGTTGCTCAAGTCTAGGTCAATCTGGCGAGAGTTCAAGTGAGACCGCTGACCTGCCAGGAGTCACCATCCTCGAGATTCCCTTCGCACCTCGCTCGAGGAAGGTGAGGGCACGCGATCTTCGCGCCGTGGGTCGATGCCGAAGGGGGGAATCGAACCCCCACGCCCTTTCAGGCGCCGGATTTTGAGTCCGGTGCGTCTACCAGTTCCGCCACTTCGGCCCGCGTGCAGATCGTACCCCGCTCGCGGTGTCCGGAGGAACGGCGCGCCCCACGACGTGCATAAATAGTATTGGCATCGAACAAAGATGTGGCGACCACAGGGACGGAGGCGGACATGCGGATCGGGATCCTGACAGGCGGCGGTGACTGCCCCGGCCTGAACGCTGTGATCAGAGCCGTTGGCAAGCGGTCGTTCGACAACGGCCACGAGATGGTCGCCGTGCGGGAGGGCTGGCGCGGACTCGTCGATGGCGTCTTCGCCCCGCTCGGGCGCCGGGAGATCTCGGGGATCCTCCCGCGTGGCGGCACGATTATCGGCACGAGCCGGACCAACCCGTACAAGGTCGAAGGCGGCGTCGACGCGGTCCTCGCGCATTTCGCATCCGAGCGACTCGACGCCCTCGTCGCAATCGGAGGCGAGGACACGCTTGGTGTCGCCTCACGCCTGCACGCCGAGCACGGCTTCCCCGTCGTCGGCATACCGAAGACGATCGACAACGACCTCTCCGGTACCGACTACACGTTCGGTTTCGACACGGCCGTGACGGTCGCGACCGAGGCAATCGACCGCCTGCACACGACCGCCGAGTCGCACAACCGCGTCATGGTCGTCGAGGTGATGGGCCGCCACACCGGCTGGATCGCCGTGATGAGCGGGATCGCGGGCGGCGCCGACGCGATCCTCATCCCGGAGCATCCGATCACGGTCGAGGACGCGTGCGCCCAGCTCATGAAGCGACACGAAGGCGGCAAGGACTTCTCTATCGTCGTCGTCAGCGAAGGCTACGAGCTCACCTACGCGTCGGGCGAGAGCAAGCTCGTCGCGGGCGAGGCGCGCGCGACCGACCAGTTCGGCCATGTCGTCCTCGGCGGCGTCGGCGATGCGCTCGCGCGGGAGATCGAGCACCGAACCGGCTTCGAGACCCGGGTCACGGTCCTCGGTCACGTCCAGCGAGGCGGCACCCCCACCCCGCGAGACCGGGTGCTCGCGACGCGCTACGGTCTCAAGGCCGCCGATCTCGTTCACGGCGGCACGTTCGGGCGGATGGTCGCGCTCCACGGCGACGCCATCGTCGACATCCCGCTCGAGGAGGGAACTGCGAAGTTGAAGACGGTTCCTGACGAGTGGTACGACGTCGCGCGCGCGTTCTTCTGGTAGCCGCGCGTTACAGGCGGTAGACGCGCACCCACGGCCCTGCAAGGCCCGGCTCGTCGGGGGAGACGGCGAACGCCGGCTCGAGCCCGTGTCCGAGTTGCTCGTAGAACAGAGCCTCGCGCGGGTACCGATCGGGCGCTGAGAGAACGCGATCGGTCACGGCGCCCGAGAGGATCACCCACTTCACGCCCTGGGCGAGAAGCCTTTCCAGATCACGCGCGGGATCGGACGGGCGACCGGGACCGGGGAGCTCGAGCCGCACGACCTTCCTGTCCACTAGTGGCAGCGTCGAGGGGTCGGCCGCGATCGTGTCACTCCGGGGGATGTTCGTTGCGACCCAGGCGTCCGCCCGCAGACGCGTGTCGGTGTTGGTGAGCTCGCGCGCGTCTCCGATGCTCCAGGCGAGCGGGAGAGCGACGGCGACGAGCGCGAGCGGAACGACGATCCGGATGCTCCCCGCGAGCACGGCGAGCACCGGGACGAGTGGGAGGACGTAGCGGTCGAAGTGGGCGGCCTGCGGCATCAGCGTCAGCCAGTAGACGCCGACGAACGAGAGCAGAACGAGGTCAGTGCGACTTCGACGGACGATCGCAGCAACAACGCCAAGCGCAGCGAGGACGAGCAGCGGCCCGATCGCTTCCCACAGCCGGTCGACGTACGCGAGCGGCGTAATCGGGTCGTTCTCGAACCCGAGCCAGCCCGAACGGGCAAGGCGCTGCACGCGTGAGACATCATCCCACGCCGCACTCGAGTGAATGAGCACGAACGGGCTCGTCAGAGCGAAACCCGCAACGGCGAGCGCCGCGGCCTTACCGAGCGACCGCCATCTCCCCCACCCCGCAACAACAACGGGAACAGCCGCGATGGCGCCGGGGTACTTCGCCGACGCCGCCAGGCCGACCGCGAGCCCGGCCCACTCGATCCGCCCTTCGACCGCGAGCGCGAGCACGCAGGTGACGGCGAGCGTGAGCAAGACATCGGTCACCGCAACGCGCGAGTAGGCGACGTGCGTCGTGGCTACTGCGACGGCAGCGGCGCCGACAATCGCGGCGCCGGTGCCGTAGGCGCGCCGCCCGAGCCACCATGTTGCTGCGACACCGCAGAGCCCGAGCAGCACGGCCACTCCCCGCGCTGCCTCGAAGGAGGGCGAGCCGGCGAACGCTTGTACGGGAGCCAGCAACCCCATCAGCAGCGACGGATAGTCGTACCAGCCCGGATCGAGATGTCCCTGTCCCATCCGCCACGCGCGCTGGACAATGTTCGCCTCATCGGGGTTGAGGACGGCAAGGGGCAGCCCGTAGCCGATTCCGACGAACCGGAGCAGGGCTGCGAAGACGAGGATCGCCGCCAGGGCGACCCTCCGATCAGTGATCGGGAAGCGTGTCACCCACAAGCGACCCGATGTCGCCACCCGAGACGATCACGGCGTCGACGCCCGCCCGCTCGAGCTCGGCGACGTCTTCACGGCTCGCGCCCGCAAGCTCGGCGATCGCAAGCTTGCCTGCAGGAACATCCGCGAGAAGCTCGAGGAGACGCTCCAGAAGCGGCTGCCCGTCTTCTGCCTCCTCCGCCGTGAGCAGAACGATCTCGGGGTCGACGAGCTCGAGCACCTCCTCGAGGTCGTCCTCGTCGCTGACGCGGAGGACGCATTCGAGACCACGTTCGTGCACCGCGGACATGACACTCTCGAGAGCCTCCTGATCCTCCGACCCGTCGACTACGACAGCGTCGATGCCGCCGAGGTCGTCTGCCCGGCCATAGCCGAGCACCGGCAGCGCGCAGCTCTCCCTGATCGTGCCCGCCGGTCCACGAACGACGAGGCCCTCGGCACCCTGATCCTGTGCGACCTGGGCCGCCATGGCGTCGGCCACCTCCACGAGCACGGAAATCCCGTCGCCCTCCGCGATCGCCTGACTCAGCCGTCTTGATCCGTCCACGAAGCGTGATCCTACTCGGCGCGGGAGTCGCCACGCGAGAACGCGTAGGCTGCGGCCGTGTCCGAACCGATCAAGCGCGTCTGCCTTCTCGGAGGTGAGTCCACCGGGAAGACCACACTTGCACGCGCGCTCGCCCTGTCCTATGACACGGTCTGGAACCCGGAGTTCGGCCGCGCCTATACCGAGATCGGGCGTGATCCCAACGCACCGTGGACGAGCGACGAGTTCACGCACATCGCCCGGATTCAATGCTGGTACGAGGAGTGCTTGCTGGGGTCGGCTCGCGACGTGCTCTTCTGCGACACGGACGCCTTCACAACGAAGCTCTTCCATCAGGTCTATCTCGGCGAGCCGACCGAGGCGTTCGACGATCTCGCCGCGCGGAACTACGACCTCTTTCTCGTCTGCGGTCTCGACGTCCCCTGGAGACACGACGGGGTCCGGGAGTTCGACGACCAGCGCGAATGGATGCACGAGCAGTATCTCGAGCGGGCGCAGGCGAGCGGCTCGCCGTGGTTCCTCCTCGAAGGGTCACACGAGAGCCGTCTGCGCGAGAGCAGGCTCGCCGTTGATCGGCTCCTCCGTCGTAGATGAGGGTTCGGGTCGTCGACGGCGGGCTCTCGACGGCCCTCGAGGAGGCGGGGCACCGGCTCGACGACCGG
>JAYTJO010000344.1:0-2687 GCA_043730975.1 Thermoleophilia bacterium
CCGGTCGTCGAAGGGCTCTCCGACCTCGAGCACGCCCTTGTTGCATCGGTGCGCCTCGCCCGCTCCGAGCCCGAGAAGCTCGCGTACGAGGCGAGCGAGCGCTACGGCTATCCCGCCGGCTTCCTCGCCCGCTACTTCGAGAAGCTCCGGTATAGCTTCGGCCCCCGCGAGCGCGCCGGCTTCTACACCTTCCTCGAGATGGCGCGTGACGTCGGTGAGCTTCACCACGTGCCTGAGCTGCGGTTCGCTCGCGACGCAGAGGCGTCGTTGTGAGCCTCGCAGTCGTCGAACCGACTGTTGCCACAGTCCTCGAGTGCGCTCGCGACGCCGAGCGCATCACAGACGAGGACGCGGTGATTCGGAGAGACTAGATCGGTCAGATTGCCGTCGCCTCCGGATCGGCACACGTATCGCAGGCCGAGTGGCGTACCAGATACGTGGCGGGCGGGTATGAGAACTCGACGTCGGGCAGGCCGTTCTCATCGTCTACTCATCCAGGCGGCGTACGTTCGGGCTCATGACCGAGCCGATCAGCTTCCGCCGCCCCCTCGCGACACTGGCCCTGCTGGGCGCAGGTGTCGCTGCGGCGCTCGTGCTCGGAGGCTGTGGGGGCGGAGGCGGTGCGGGGACGGCGGAGCCGACGGCGAAGGCCGCCCGCGGCGACATCGTCCTGACAGTCGGCGGTGTTGGACAGATCGTGTCTGCGCGCTCGGCGAATCCGGTCGCGGTACCCGCGTCGCAGGGCTCGGCCTCCGCGTCGACGCCTACTGCCGTCCCGGCCGACGCCGTCTTTGCGACGGTGAGCGGCCGTCTCGCCCACTACCTGGTCGCCCCGGGCGAGCGGATCGCGGCTGGCCAGCCGTTAGCGGTGCTCGACGACGGCCGTGCTGCCGCCGTCGCCCTCGACCAGGCCAGGAGCGAGCTCGAAATGGCCCGGCTCGAGCTCCGGCTAAAGCAGAACACCGATCCCGCGCGTGGGTTGCCACCGTCGGCGGCGGAGCTGACCGCTGCTCGCGTGGCGGCGGCCGCAGCCGAGCGCAAGCTCCGGCTGCTCGGACGGCCCGGAACGATCGAGGTCACCACGGCGCAACTCGAGTTGCGGCAGGCCGAGGCGGCCATCGCTGCGCTGCGACGCGGTGCGACGCCAGTCGCCCTCGCGGCCGCGGCGCGGTCGGTCGGCGTTGCCTACCAGAAGCTCGCACAGGCGGGTGGCCCGGCGACCCCCGCCGACGTGCTCGCGGCGAAACAGGAGCTGGCACGGGCGCAGGCCGATCTCGAGGCGCTCCAGATGGGCCCGAACTCAGCGGCCGTCGAGGCGGCGAAGCTCGCGGTGACACTCGCGCAGCAAAGGCTTGCCGAGCTCCCTTCCGGCGCCACCCCCAGTGAGCTGACCCAGGCACGACTCGAGCTGAGCAAGGCTCAGGCCGAACTCGAGGCGCTCCAGCGCGCGCCGACCACGACGGCTGTTGCGGCTGCGCGATCGGCGGTCGACCTCGCCATCGTGAAGCTCGCGAACGCCGCCGGACCGCCGAGCCCCATCGCGGTCGCCTCGGCGCGGGCAGAGCTCGACAAGGCACGGGCCGAGCTGCAGGCAGTGAGGCTCCGCTCCAGTGCAGCCTCGGTGAAAGCTGCCCGGATAGCGGTGACGCTGGCGCGACAGAAGCTCGCCCAGGCTCGCCGCCCCACGTCGACCGTGCGCGACGCGGTACGGGTTGAGCTCACGAAGGCGCTCGCCGACCTGGATGTGCTGCGCCGTCGCAGCGGGCCGGCCGGCCCCTTCGACCTCGCACTGGCTCGCGTGAAGGTCACCGCTGCGCAGGCGCGCGTCACCGTTGCGCAGGCACAGGCCGGGCGGCTGACCGTAACCGCCCCGCTCGCCGGGATCATCACCGCGCTCCTCGGCGTCCCCGGCTCGCCCGTCGACCCATCGACCCCCATCGCTGTCGTCACCGATCTCGACCACCTCGCGGTCAACGTCGATCTGAGCGAGTTCGACGTCGCCCGGGTGCGCCGCGGCCAGGCGGCCCAGGTGAGCGTGGACGCGCTCGGGGGCAAACGCTATCCCGGCACCGTCGTCTTCGAAGCACTGACAGGCGTCCAGAATGGCGGCGTCGTCACGTTCCCGGTCCGGATTGGCCTCAGCGGTGTGACCGGCGCCAAGCCCGGCATGAACGTCAGTGCACGGATCGTCGTCGCGAAGCGACACGACGTCGTCCATGTCCCGCTCGAGGCCGTGGCACAGGACGGAGACAATGCGACCGTGACGGTGGTGGACGCGGCCGGTGCCCAATCCGTCCGCCCGGTCCGGCTCGGCCTGGCCGACAACAAGATCGTCGAGATCCGCAGCGGCCTCAAGGCCGGCGAGCGCGTGCTGCTCGCGGCCGCCGGCGCATGAGCGTTCTCGAGCTCGAGGACGTCACAAAGGCCTATCAGACCGGCGAGGTCATCGTCGATGCTTTGCGGGGGGTGAGCTTCGGGGTCGGCGCAGGTGAGTTCGTGGCGATCATGGGCGAGTCCGGTTCCGGCAAGACGACACTGCTCGGGATCCTCGGTTGCCTCGACCGGCCGACGACCGGCTCGTACAAGCTCGTCGGCGACGAGATGACGAACCTCTCCGAGTCCCGCCGGGCTCGGCTGCGGTGCGAGCGGATCGGGTTCATCTTCCAGGCCTACAATCTGCTGCCGCG
>JAYTJO010000345.1:0-2957 GCA_043730975.1 Thermoleophilia bacterium
GGACTCGCGTTCAACATCGCGCATGCTGTCGGTAACGTCGTCCTCGCGCTCGCGGCGGGGCCCGAGTTGCGGCGTGTCCTCGACAGGCATGCGCGCACGGTGCACACGGAGGTGGTGTGGGCATGAGATGGGCGTTGATCCTCGTCGTGGGCGCGGTGCTGGCGGGAACGGCAGCCGGAGCGACCGGCCCGGTCGCCGGGTCGGCCGCGTTCCTCGTGAGTCGCCAGAGCGCAAACGGGGGCTTCGCCGAGCAGGGACAGGTGCCCGATGCCCCCCTCACGGCGTGGGCCGCTCTCGGCCTCGTGGCGGCGGATGGTTCCGCCGCCGCACGTGGTCGTGCGGGAGAGTTCCTTCGCACACGGTCGACCGACGGCGGTACCGACGGGGACGTGGCGCTTCGCGTCATCGCGCTTGCCGCGCTCGGCGAACAGGTCGATGAGAGCCCCGTCGCAAGACTGAGGCAACACAGACCCGGGGCGCTCGTGAACGAGACGATCTGGGCTGTCATCGCGCTCCGCGCCGTCGGGGAGCAGCCGCCGGCCGGGTTCGTCCGCGCGATCCTCTCCGCGCAGGCGAAGAGCGGTGCCTTTCCGTGGCTCCGTGGCGGCAAGCCCGACTCGAACGACACGGCGGCGGCGATTCAAGCGCTCCGCTCCGCCGGTGTCGGCTCGGGCGCCTCCTCGATTCGCCGGGCGGTGCTCGCGCTGCGTGGCTTCCAGAATCGCGACGGCGGCTTCTCGCTGACGAAGGGTCGAGAGTCCGATGCGCAGTCGACCGCGTGGGCGATCCAGGGACTGATCAGCGCTGGCGGGAAGCCGGGCAAGGCGCCGTTCCGTTTCCTCTCGCGCCTCCGACGCAGCGATGGGAGCTACCGCTACTCGGGCCGGTATGGCGCCACACCGGTTTGGGTGACGGCGCAGGTGATTCCGGCGCTCGCCGGTCGTCCGTTCCCGTTCCGCTGAGAACGCCGTATGCTCGGGCGATGAGGTCGACTGCCGACATCCTGGATGCGCACCCGGTGGAGGCACAGGTGTGCGGGCTCGTGCTCCACCAGTTCGGTGGCGTCTCCTCGTTCGCGGGGCCGATCTCCACCGTCCTCTGCCACGAGGACAACGTCGTGCTCAAGCGACATCTCGGCGAAGCTGGCGAGGCGCGCGTGCTCGTCGTCGACGGGGGCGGCTCGGTCCGCGTTGCACTCCTGGGCGAGATGGTGGCCAGCCTCGCGGTCGAGAACGGCTGGGCCGGTGTCGTCCTCAACGCGTGCGTGCGAGATGCCGCAGCGCTCCGCGAGCTCGACGTCGGAATCAAGGCGCTCGGCACGAACCCGCGACCGAGCGGGAAGACGGGAGCGGGGGAGGTCGACGTCGTGGTCGAGTTCGGCGGAGTCACGTTCCGGCCCGGCGCGATGCTGTACAGCGACGACGACGGCGTCGTCGCGCTCGACCAAGGTTGAGAACTCACGAACCGTCCAAACCGGACAAAGTGACCTCCGCCGAGACCGCCGCTAGCATCGACGCATGAGCGTTGCGCCCCACGAAGACCTCCTCGCCGACCTCAATCCGGCGCAGCGCGAGGCCGTCCTGCACGTCGACGGCCCGCTCCTCGTCATCGCCGGTGCGGGCTCCGGGAAGACGCGCGTCCTCACGCACCGGGTCGCTCATCTGATCCGCGCGCACGGCGTTCGGCCCAACGAGATCCTGGCGATCACCTTCACGAACAAGGCCGCTGGAGAGATGCGCGAGCGGCTCGAGCGCATGCTCGGGAGACAGGCGCGGGCCGCGTGGATTCTCACCTTTCACGCTGCGTGCGGCCGCATGCTGCGCCGTGACGCCGAGCGGCTTGGCTATCGCTCGACGTTCACGATCTACGACCAGGCCGACCAGGTGCGGGTCGTCAGGGCGTGCCTCGAGGATCTGGGCGTCGATCCGAAGCGCTTCACGCCTAGGGGGATTCACAACCAGATCTCGAACGCGAAGAACCAGCTGATCGGGCCGGACGAGTACATGAGCCGCGTCGCCTCGTTCTACGATAAGACCGTGGCCGAGGTGTACGAGCGCTACCAGCGGCGGCTGATCACCTCGAACGCGGTCGACTTCGACGACATGCTCATGCTCACGGTCGAGGCGCTCGAGCGCTTCCCGGAGGTGAGGGCGCACTGGCAGCACACGTTCCGCTACATCCTCGTTGACGAGTACCAGGACACGAACCACGCCCAGTACCGGTTGCTGCAGTTGCTCGCCGGCGAGGAGCGGAATGTGTTCGCCGTGGGGGACCCCGATCAATCAGTTTATGGCTTCAGAGGCGCTGACATCAACAATATCCTCGACTTCGAGCGCGACTTTCCCGGCGCGCACTCGATCGCTCTGGAGCAGAACTATCGCTCCACGAACGCGATCCTGGGGGCCGCGAACGCGGTGATAGAGAACAACCGCGACCGCAAGCCGAAGCACCTCTTCTCCGAGCTCGGGCAGGGCGATCCCGTCCAGGTCGTCGAGGTCGAGGACGAGCACACCGAAGCGCGCTACGTCGCCTCGGAGGTCGCGCGGCTCGTCGAGGAAGGCTGGTCGGCGTCCGAGCTGGCGGTCTTCTACAGGACGAACGCGCAGAGCCGCGTGCTCGAGGACGTGCTCGTGCGACAGCAGATCCCGTACCAGGTGATCGGCGGGCCGCGCTTCTACGAGCGCGCCGAGATCAAGGATGCGATCGCATACCTCTCGGTTCTCGACAATCCATCCGACGCCGTCTCGCTGTTGCGCATCGCTAACCGGCCGCGCCGGGGCCTCGGAGACACGTCGCTGCAGCGTCTCGTCACGCATGCAGATGTGCTGGGTGTAACGCTGTTCGAGGCGATGAGCGATCCCGAGGCGGCGGGGCTCGGTACAGCCGCGATCAAGGCGGTCCGTGGCTTCCACACGCTGATGCAGTCGCTGCAGTCGGCGGCGCAGGAGCTCGAGGTC
>JAYTJO010000346.1:0-2252 GCA_043730975.1 Thermoleophilia bacterium
TCCAGGCGAATGCGTGCTCGTCGAAGCAGCTTCTGGTCGCTCGGCGGATAGCGGTCGGCGAACGCGTCATTGCAGATCTCCGCGAGCTGCCGGATCGCCGGCTCCTCGCCGTCCGAGAAGTCGGGATAGCGGTAGCCGAGCTCCTGGGTGAGGTCGAACTGCAGACGCTCCGCTATCTCGACGGTGCGGGAAGCTGCGCCAGGATCGATACCCGTGAAGCGCTCGGCGGCTTCTGCGGGAGCGCGCAGGAAGCTCTCGCGGTTTCCGCGTCGCTCCTGCTCACAGCCGTCGAGAGAGGTGCGGCAGCGGATCGCAACGAGCGTGTCCTGGAGCAGCGTGCGCCTGGGTGCGTGGGCGTGGACGTTGCCGGTGGCGACCGTGTCGACGCCGAGATGCTCGGCAAGGTCACACAGAGCGGTGTTTCGGCGGACGTCGCCGCGCTCGTACGGCCGCTGCAACTCGACGAGGAAGTTCTCGCGACCGAACGCGTGAGCCAGCCCGGCAGCCGCATTCGGGTGGCGCATGGCAAGGCCGGTGCGGGCACAACCGGAGAGGCAGATGAGGCCCTCGGTGTGTTCCTCGACGAACCTCTGACCCACGGATGGGGCAAGCGGCTCGCGATCCTCACGTCCTTCACGCCGGGTACCCGCATGCGCCTCGGTGAGGATGCGGCACAGGTTGGCGTAACCCCGACTCGTCTCGACGAGCAGCGTCACGTGCGAGCTGTCGCTGAGCGTCACCTCTGCCCCGGTGATCGGCCGTACGCCGAGAGCCTTTGCCGCATGCGCGAACTCGAGCGAACCGTAGACGCCGTCGTGGTCGGTGAGCGCGAGCGCCGGGTAGCCGAGCTCGGCGGCCCTCGCTGCAAGCTCCTCGGGCAACGAGGCGCCGTCGAGGAACGAGTACGACGAGTGGCAATGGAGCTCGACGTACGTCATGCTCGTCGTCGTATTGTTGACCCGTGAGCGATCGCGATCCTGCGCACGAACGCTACGAGGACATCGTTGATGCGATCTGCGCCTGGCACGACGACGCACGTGCCGGGAAGGTGTTCGGGATGCCGTGCGTGAAGCGCGCAGGCAAGGTCGTGTTCGGCTTCTCCCGCACGGGGATGGTGTTCAAGCTGACCGACCCGGATGTGCATGCCCGCGCCCTCGTGTTGCCCGGTGCGCATCTCTTCGATCCCTCCAGCCGGGGTGAGGTGTTCCGGCAGTGGGTGGTCGTGCCTCCCACGCAGGACGATGAGTGGGAGGCGCTCGCCTACGAGGCGCTTAGCCAGGATCACGGAGTGCCGCCGGAGGCGCTTGGAGAGTGATGCAGTGGGGCCTTCTGCGGGCCAACCCGGGAGACAGGCTGAAGCTGTCACCGATCGCGGGCGCCAAATTCGAACCGAAGGTTCCCAGCTTCAGGATCCGCGCGAAGCGCGGCAGCAAGCATCGGCCTGAGGATGCTGCGATACGTTTTTTCATTGCAGCATCCTCAGGCCGTCATCCCCGCTGCGTGAACCAGCAGCCACGCTCTCGATCGCGATAGACGCACACGTTCTCACCCGACTCGAGCACGACCTCGTAGTAGCGCCGGTCGATCGGCTCCTCCGTCCACCAGCGGTCGACGACGCGCCACTCCTCGCGCACGAAGGCGACTTGCTGGCGGTTGACGACGCAGGGGGTGCCGTCGACGCCGTTCTCGACGAGCGCCGGGCGAGGCGTGTTGAGGCGCCCGGCAGTCGTGCGTGACAACGCATGCGGCCGGCTCGCCCAGGATCCGCCGACGGCGCTCACGGGCAGCCGCCACACGCGGTACGAAGAGCGGGTGAGGCGGAAGCCTCACCCGCCGTCGCGCCTCTACCCGCATGAGGCGTCACATATCGAGGGGTACGACGAGCGCGCGCGTTTCCGGAATACGCGACCACGGCGCCACCTCCACGACGGCGCACACCGAGCCCGAGCCGGTGCTGGCCCGCACCTGCCGCAGCCCTTCACGCAGCCGTCCGTCCATCTCCTCCCCCTCCGGAGGGACGAGCGCGAGCTGATTCCCAACATGATCTGCGAGCTCGACCGCCTCGAGTCGCAGCTCCAGCACCGGCCCCGGGATCTCGAGCAGCTTGGAGCCGAGCGCTGCCCGCAACCGGCCACGCTCGGCGGTCGCTTCACGCAAGGTCGTTGCCCGCCGCCATGATCCTCCGCCCACGAGCCGGGCCGACACCGCCACTTTGCGCAGCGGCCTCCCTGCCCGCTCCGGCCGCGCGAGCA
>JAYTJO010000347.1:0-1583 GCA_043730975.1 Thermoleophilia bacterium
CTTGGGGTAAATCCCGAGACGATTCGCCGGCAGTCGCGGAGCGGGTCGCAAGGCCAGTGGCCATGCCGTTCCTACTGATGGGCGCACCTGGGATCGAACCAGGGACCTCTCGCGTGTGAAGCGAGCGCTCTCCCGCTGAGCTATGCGCCCGGGAGGATGCTCAGGCTAGCGCACGCGCGCGGCCGTCGGTGCAGGCGACGCCGAGCCCGACTCAGGAGAGCTGCCACTCGTTCGCGCGCAGCAGCGGCACGACCGTGCCGTCGGCCGCGATGCCGTCGACGTCCACCTCGGGGCCGCCGATCATGAAGTCCGTGTGCACCGTCGAGTCGTTCCAACCGAGCTCGGCCATCTCCTCGCGTGACGTTCCGTTGTGGCCCGCAACCGCTGTCGGGATGCCCTGGCCGTAGGCGATGTGGCATGACGCGTTCTCGTCGAACAGGGTGTCGAAGAAGATCAGCCCCGTCTTGCCGACCCGCGATTCGCCGTCCACGATCGAGACCTCGCCGAGGAACGACGCACCGTCGTCGGTCGTCATCTCCTCGCGGACGACGTCCGCGCCGTTCGTGGCACTCACATCGACGACACGCCCCGCCTCGAACCGCAGCGTCAGGTCGCGCACGACCTGCCCGTTGACGGCGAGCGGGAGCGTCGAGCGAACGACGCCTTCCGTACGCAGGCGATGCGGCGTCGTGAAGACCTCTTCCGTCGGCATGTTCACGACCTCGACAAGACCCCTGGCCGTTACCTCTGCGCCGGTCTGCCAGCGGGACTTCGGCATCAGACCCACGGTGAGGTCGGTACCCGGCCCGGTGAACCGGATCCGGTCGAAGCGACGCTCGTCGAGCAGTTCGGCGCGTGCTTGAAGGCGTGCGATGTGCTCTCGCCATGCAGCGACCGGATCGGGCTCGTCGAGGCGCGTCGCGATCGCAACCGCCTCCCACAGCCGCTCGACATCGGGCTCACCGAAGACCATCTGAGCCCAGCCGGGGTTCGGATAGCCGACAATCGTCCAGGCGATGCGACCATCTCCCGTCGCCTGCAATGACCGTTCGGCGAGAAGCCGCGGCCGGGCTCTCGCGATTCGCCTCGGGTCGAGATCGCTGAAAAGCTCTGGCTCGGGGTCTCCGGTGATGTGGATCACCGCTCCGTGTGTCTCCGCGAATTCGTCAACGAGGGCGAGGCCCCACGGGGGCGACCAGTCGAGCGTTTCCTCGGGCGCATGCCTGATCCGCGACCTGCGGACATGGGGATCGACGAACGATGTCTCGACGAAGCGTGCGCCGACCGAGTACGCGACCTCGGCGATGGCACGAATCAACGGGAGGTGGTCGGGATGCCCGTTGATCCTCAGCAACTGCCCCGGCTGGAGGTTGATACCGACCTCGACGACGAGCCGTGCGTACCTCGAGATGCGCTCCTCGGATGTCACGGGCGCGAGCCTACACCGTCGATCGCGCCCCTTCTCCGAGAACTCACCCACGGCGCCGTGGTAGCGTCCCTGCCGTGCTCCTCACGATCACGACAACCGGCAAGGTGACGCTCCTCGTCGTCGCCGTGGCCTTCATCCTCTGGGCCCTGATCAC
>JAYTJO010000348.1:0-1837 GCA_043730975.1 Thermoleophilia bacterium
GAGGTGCGAACGAGCATGAACAGGCCCTTGCCGCGAGCGGTGGCCGCGTCGAGAAAGGGCCGGACGGCGTCGCCGCCGAGCATTGGGTTGACGGTCAACGCATCGATCGGGTCACGAAGGAAGGCCTCGGCGTACGCGTGAGCCGTCGCGTCGATGTCGCCACGCTTGGCGTCGGCGATCACGAGCAGGCCATGGTCCGCGGCCGCTGCCGCCACGGTCTCGTACGCCCGCCATCCATCGGCACCAAAGCGTTCAAAATGGGCGAGCTGGATCTTCGCAAGAGCGCAGTGCTCAGCAGCGGCGTCGAGGACGGCGAGACAGAACCGTTCGGCGCCCCCGACACCGCCGGGCACGCGAGCCGGGTCGGGGTCGAGGCCCACGACGACCTGGCTTTCGCGGCGCTCGACAATACCGGCGAGGCGGTCGGCGAAGGATTCCCTCATGCCACGATCGCGCGGATCACGGGCAGCGTGATCGTGCAGAGCACCGTCGTCACGAGGATCGATCCGGCGATGATGTCGCTTGTAAGGCGATATTGGCCCCCGCCGATCACGAGCGACATGATCGCAGTCGGCATGGACGCCATCAGCACGACGGTGCGCAGGACGTCGCCGCGCAAGCCGACCATCCAGGCGAGCGCGAAGCCGATCGCCCCGGCCAGGGCGAGGCGCATCACGACAACCGTCGCCACCTGCGGCCACACACGACCGATCCCTTTCGGCGCGAGCATCATTCCGACGTAGATCATCACGAGCGGGAGGACCGCGCCGCTTGCGATCTGGAGCGGGCGCAGGAGCGCCTCCGGGATGTCGGCCTCGCGAACGCCCGCGAGATTCAACGCAAGGCCGGCGGCGAGGAACCAGTTCGGCGGGAGAAGTAGCGCCCTGCCGACCTGGCGCCAGTCGACGCTGGCACCCTCGGTCGCGGTGCCGAAGGCGCTCCCGATGCCGACCGTCGAGGTCCAGGTGATGAGCCCCGTCGCGAACGTGTCGAACATGACCGCGGCAAGCGGGGAGAACCCCGGACCGGAGTTCGCGATCAGTGGGACACCGAAAAAGCCGGTGTTTCCGACGGCCGACGCGACGATCATCGCACCGGTCGCCGGGCGGTCGAGGCGCATCGCTCGGCTCGCGGCGAGGGCGACGAAGATCAGGATCACGTGGCAAACGATGGCGATCAGTGGGACGAGGACGAGCGCCCCTTCGAGGTCTGCCCGCATCAGGATCAGGAAGACGAGCGCCGGCATCGTCACGTAGATCACGACGCGGACGAACACCTCGCCGTCCTCTGCTCGAACGATGCCCGCTCGCCGCAGCACCGCCCCGGCGAGAATAAGAACCAGAGCTGCGATGGCGGTCGTCGTCACGAGTACCGGAGACTATCCGCGCGCCGTGAACCCGGCTGCGGGCGGGTCGCATGATCGCAAAGGCGCGATCATCGCTAGAGTAACGGCGTGTCTGAGACGCCCGAGTTCGAGGTTCCGAACCCCGCGGCGCGCACCTCGGTGCGCGTTCGTCGCGTGCTCGACCGGCTCGATCGAACCGCCGTAGAAGCCGAATCAATCCGGATCGGTAGCCTCATCGCACGCCGCCGGACCGCGCTCGGTGTGTCGCAGCGCGCCCTGGCGGGCCAGTGCGGGACAACGCAGTCGGCGATTGCCCGGCTCGAGACCGGAGGGACGCCGCCTCGCCTCTCGACGCTCCTTCGACTGGCCGAAGCGCTCGAGTGCGACCTGCTGGTCGACCTCAAGCCTCGAGCGACCTGAGGGGCCGACCCCGCACTCCGGGTCGACCCCTCGATTCCATCCCTACGCGAGCGGCGTAATCTCGCGCCAGTA
>JAYTJO010000349.1:0-2198 GCA_043730975.1 Thermoleophilia bacterium
TGCCGCCGGTGCGGGTGCCGATCGAGACGCCTACCAGCGCGTCCTCGGCGACGAGCTGATCGGCACGAGCATCCACTTCCTCCCGGTGCACAAGCTGACGTGGTTCCGGGAGCGCTACCCCGCGCAGGAGTCGTTGCCGGTCGCCGAGCGCGCCGGTGACGAGGTGCTGTCGCTCCCGCTGTCGCCCGCGCACTCCGACGACGACATCCTCGATGCGATCGACGCCGTCCGGCGCGTGCACGAGCGGTTCACCGCATGAAGACTCCGCGTGTCCCTCGGCTCTCGCACGTGAAGCGCCCCGTCCGGATCCTGCTCGGGGTCGTCCTGACGTCGCTTGCAGTCGCGTACATCCTCCTCAAGATCGATATCCCGAAGACGTGGGACGTGCTCAAGTCGGCCAACCTCTGGTGGTTCGGCCTCTCCGTCACGATCATGATCGTGACAGCGCTCCCGATGGCGTTGCGGTGGCAGTGGTTGCTCACCGCACAGGGAATCATCGACCGTTTCTGGTGGCTCACGCGCGCGTACTTCGTCTCGTACACCGCCGGTCAGGTTCTTCCGACGGCGATCGGAGGCGACGCGGTGCGGATCTTCGAGACCTCCAAACGGCATGTCGGGCGGGCCGGAGACATCACGGCGATCGTCGTGCTCGAGCGCGGGCTCGGAGGAGCAGCGACCGTGCTGCTCGGCGCCGTCGGCTTCTTGCTCGCGATCGGACATTATGACGTCAGCGCGTACCTCTGGATCGAGGGCGCCTTCGTCTTCGGGACGATCCTCCTGATCATCATGTTCTTTGCGCGGTCCGCCCGACCGCTGCTCTCTCGTTTTCGTCCGCTGCTCGCACGCGCCCGCCTCGAGCGGCCCCTGCGAGCGTTCTACGAGGGCGTGCACCACTACCGCGGGCACCCACGACTGCTCCTGAAGGTGTTCCTCTTCACGACCTTCATCCAGGCAGTGCGGATCCTCTCGATCTGGGCTTCGTGCAAGGCCGTCGGGATCGACCTCGGCCCGCGGATCTACTACGTGATGGGACCGCTCTTCTTCCTCGTCCTCCTCGTGCCCTTCACTCTGAACGGGTTCGCGGTGCGGGAGGCCTTCTTCGTCAGCTTCCTCGGTAGCGTCGGCGTTGACGCCGACGCCGCATTCGCCGCGGGCTTTCTCTTCTTCCTCGTCACCCTCGCGCTCGCCGCCCCGGGAGGTGCGATCTTGCTCTGGGAATCGATCCGCGGGGGCGCGCGACCCGAGGTCGAGCATGGATGACGTCGTCGCCGTCGTCGCGACCTACAACGCCATGCCCTGGATCGAGCAGTGCCTTGGCAGCCTGTCCGGAACGAAGACTGTCGTGGTCGACAACGGCTCGAGCGACTCCACCGTCTCGTTCGTCCACGATCGGTTTCCCGACGTGTATCTCGTCGAGCAGGAGAACCTCGGCCTTGCCGCGGCGTGGAAACGGGGTCTCGAGGCGTCCTCGCCGAGCCGCTGGGCGCTGATCATCAACGCCGATGCCTGGCTCGTCTCTGGTGCCCTCGAACGCCTCGTCTCGATTGGCGACGCCCATCCCGACATCGCCGTCGTCGGCCCGAAGCTTCTGAACCTGGATGGATCGCTCCAACCGTCGGTGCGGGGCTTCCCGACGCTCTGGCGCCTTGCGACGGAGTACCTCTACCTTCGCAAGCTCGGTCCTCGAACAGATCTCCTCAATGCCTTCTACGGCGCCGGCTTCGACCACGCCTCGGAGCGGGAGGTGGACTCCGTGATGGGGGCATGCATGTTCGTACGCCGGACTGCGATCGAGGAGGTCGGCGGGCCGGATCCGGACTTCTTTCTCTTCAGCGAGGAGACGGACTGGATGTACCGGTTCGCACAGGCCGGCTGGCGGACGCTCTTCACGCCCGAGGCGTCGTGCGTTCACGTCGGCGGCGCCTCGCATGGCGGCCGTCTGTTCCGCGAGAACCTCCGCGGCCTGCTGCGCTTCTTCCACAAGCACCATGGCGACACCGAGGCCGAGCGAGTCCGAACGCTGCTCCGGGGGTCGCTTGCAATGCGTGGCAGGCTCGTGCGTGGGGAGCGGGGCGCGATGTATCGCGATGGCGCCCTCTGGCTCGGGACGGGCGATGTGCGCTCGTTGATCGAGCGATGAGCTCGCTCTTCCTCCTGCTTCGGCTCGCTGGGGCGACGGCAATCGTGCTCGCGCCGGG
>JAYTJO010000350.1:0-4436 GCA_043730975.1 Thermoleophilia bacterium
TCGACCCTGTCCAGGCGCCGCCCCAGCCCCAGCCGATTCGGCGGAAGGCGCTAACGACAGCGGGCGTCACCATCCCGGGGCGGATCCGTTTCCGATCGAGATAGGGAAGTCGCGCGGGGTTGAGCGTCTGTCCGCAGCCGACGTACGGGTTCTCGTTGGGGTTGAGGTCGATCGCGAGGCCGTAGGCATGGTTCGACCAGTTCTTCGACACGGTGCCCTTCGAGCACGGAGAGGGGACGGCGGATCGGCATTTGAACGAGCCGCTGACGTCGCCGTCCGCCGGTTGAGCGTTCTTCGGCCCGTACGAATCGGCGAGAAGCAGGTGCCGAATCGGGAACTGGAGCTTGTAGAGCTGCTCGAACACGCGTGCGAGTGGGACGGCCGCCTTCCTGTTGACGATCAGCTGGCCCGTGTGGGGGTCGCCGTCGAACCCCCAGTGTCTGACCGTGAGCAGGCGGAGGTCCGTCAGCGGAACAGGACAGCCGGCGCGCCAGTACGTGGGAGTCAGGTCGTCCCTGAGCGGGGCAGGCAGTGGCTGCACCGACGATGAGAACGCGAACGCGGCTAGCGGCACTGCGAGGAACCCCAGGATGGGAATGCTCGTCTCACCTCCTCGTCGCTCGTATTGACCCGCATCAGGCGACGACCCCGCTCGCATTCACGCGCTCGCCGATCTCGCGCGTGAGGTCGACCAGCTGCTGCAAGTGCCTCGCCTCAGTGCGATAGCTCACGATGCAGGTGCGGATCGCCGCACGGCCGTGGACCGAGGCGTTCGAGGGGAACACGCGCCCGTCGATCTGGAGTTCCGTCATCACACGGTGGTTGAGTCGATCGAGGTACGGGCTGTCGTCGACGCCGGCAGGTCGGTACCGGAAGCAGCAGATCGAGAGCGACGGGGGGCAGGCGAGCTCGAGATCAGGAGCCTCCTCGACGAGTTCGGCCAGCCAGGTCGTCAGGGCGACGTCGTGCTCGATCCGTCGGGCATACGCGGCGCGGCCGTGCGCCAGAAGCCCCACCCAGACGCGCAGAGCCGTGAACCCGCGGCTCAGCTGGAGTCCCTCGAACCCGTAGTCCGTACCCCGATCCGCGACGTCGCGGTCTTGCTCGACATACGCCGCATGCGCGCTGAACGAGCCCAGCAGCGTTGTGGGGTCGCGGACGAGGAGAGCGGCGGCGACGACCGGCGCGTACAACCACTTGTGGGTGTCGGAGGTGATCGAGTCAGCCAGCTCGATGCCGTGGAGGAGCGGGCGAAGCTCATCGGAGAGGGCGACAGCGCCGCCGTAGGCCGCATCGACGTGGAACCAGGCCCCGACGCGGGCCGCGATCGCGGCGATCTCGGCCAGCGGATCGATCGAACCGGTCCCGGTCGTACCCGCCGTTCCGACGATCGCGGCAGGTTTCACACCGGCCGCGAGGTCGGTAGCCACGAGCCGCTCCAGATCGTCGACGCGCATCCGCAGGCGTTCGTCGACAGCCACCTTACGGACGGCCGATTCGCCGAGGCCGAGCACGTCGGCTGCGCGATCGATCGTGAAGTGGCTCTCCTCCGACGCGTAGATCGCGAGCGGTTGCCCGTCGATGCCTGCCGTCCGCACGGTGGTGGCCGCCCGGTCGCGGGCGAGCTTCAGCGCGGAGAGGTTCGCGAGCGACCCGCCACTGACGAGGTTGCCACCTGCACCGGCGGGGAGTCCAAAAACGGTTTGCGAGCCAGCTGATCAGCTGCGACTCGACTTCGCTCGGACCGGCGGAGAGCGCCCAGCCGCCGGAGTTCGCGTTGAGCCCCGACGCGAGCAGGTCGGCGATCGCGCCCGGCACGGTTCCCCCACCAGAGATGTAGGCGAAAAAGCCCCCGCTCCCGGGTCGCACAGTATTGTCGAGAATCGCCTGGAGGTGCTCGGTCAACGCGTCCTCGTCGAGTGGCTGCTCTGGCACATCGACCGCGACCGCGGCGCGGACGCCCGCTGTCGTCAGGTGCGGGCTCGTCGGTGCCTCGGGCAGGTCGGCGAGCAACGAGGAGTAGAGCTCGAGCACGCGGGTTCCGAAGGCGGTCGCGCGCTCGGGCGACCAGTCGAGGTCGGTTACCGGGGGTGGAGGATCGAGGGTCACGGGTCGAGCGTATACCGCGCGGCCTCTAGACTTCCCCTGGAGCGGTGTAGCTGCCATCCCGCCTCCAGCCCATGGCTCCCCGTCGCCCGCCCCTCATTCTGCTGCCGCCGAGCGAGACGAAGTGGACGCCGGCACGCGGTAAGCCCATCGATCTCGAGAGCCTCTCTTTCCCGGTTCTCACGCCACTCCGTGACGTGCTGCTTAGCGCCGATCTCCGGCAGGCGCCGACGACGACTGCCGCACGGCTCTACACGGGCGTGCTCTACGCCGCGCTCGATATAGCCACCCTGCCGCCGCGGACAGCGAGCAACATCGTGATCATCTCGGCTCAATTCGGCGCGCTGCGCTACGGCGATCGTGTACCCGCCTACAGGCGCGAGATGGACGCCGCCTTCTGGCGCGACGGCCTCCGCGAGGCGCTCGATGGGGCGTCTGCCGGACGTCTGATCGTGGATTGCCGCTCCGCCACGTACGTCGCCGCCTGGAGGCCTTCGCGTGACGTTGCGATCGCGCGCGTGCAGGTGTCAGTGGTCGAGGAGCGAGACGGCGTCAGGCGCGTCGTCTCGCACATGGCAAAGAAGACGCGAGGCGAGGTAGCACGCCACCTCCTCATCTCGGGAGCACGGCCCCGTACCCCCGCCGATCTTGTCGACGCCGTCGCGGAACAGTTCGCGTGCGAACTCGAGCCACCCGAGCGAGCCGGCGGGCCGTTCACGCTGACGGTCATCGGCTGAGGAGTCCACACTAGACTCCGGCAGATGTTCACGGATCATCGATGCGTAGCCCCTGGGCCTGCGAGATGAAGATCGAACGCGTCGATGTGTACGGCTACGACCTGACCTACGTCTACGGCCGCTACGTGATGTCGGGCGGCAGGGTGATCGAAACGCTCCCGAGCACGGTCGTCCGGGTGACGACATCGGGCGGCATCGAGGGCTTCGGCGAGGTGTGCCCGCTCGGGCCGGCCTACCTGCCCTCACATGGAGCCGGCGCGCGGGCCGCACTCGGCGAGCTAGCGCCTGCCGTGCTCGGGATTGACGCGGGCAATCTCGGTGCAATCAATGCAGCGATGAACACGGCGCTGATGGGGCACGGCTACGCGAAGAGCGCCATCGACACTGCGTGCTGGGATGCACTCGGGCGCTCCGTGGGCCTTCCCGTCTGCGAACTCCTCGGGGGCAGGGTGTCCGACACGTTCCCGCTCTACTTCGCTGTGCCGCTTGCCTCCGCGGAGGAGATGACCGCGTACGTCGAGGCGCGGCGGGCCGAGGGGATCCACCGCTTTCAGCTCAAGATCGGCGCCGACCCGTACGAGGATGCGGCGCGCACGCGCAGCGTCGTCAACGCCACAGGGCCGGAGGACATCGTCGTTGCCGACGCGAACGGCGGCTGGCGCCTCCAGGATGCTGTCGTTGCGGCGCGCCTGCTCGATGGACTCGAGAGAGTGTTCTTCGAGCAGCCCTGCCCGACGCTCGAGGAGTGCCTGATCGTGCGGCAGCGAACGACACTTCCGATGGTGCTCGACGAGTGCATCGACGACGTTCCGTCGCTCCTCCGCGCGTACGAGGCAAAGGCGATGGAGGCGTTCAACCTCAAGATCTCCAAGGTCGGTGGGCTGACACAGGCGAAGCTGATGCGAGACCTCGCTGTCGCACTCGGCCTGCGGGTGACGATCGAGGACACGTGGGGCGGCGACCTCGTGACGGCGGCCGTCTCGCACCTCGCGGCGAGCACACCGCCGGACACCCTGTTCACTGTCTCGTTTATGAACGACTGGACGAACGAGCACATCGCCGGCCATCAGCCGCGCTCGCAGAACGGTTTCGGGTCGGCGCCGTCACGACCCGGCCTCGGGGTCGATGTGGACGTCGAGGCGCTCGGGACGCCGCTCTTCTCTGCGGGCAGAGGAGGCGAACGATGAAGGCGCTCGTCAAAGCAAGGGCAGAGCCGGGGCTCTGGCTCGAGGATGTGCCGGAGCCCGAGGTCGGGATCAACGACGTCCTCATCCGGGTGCGCAAGACCGGCATCTGCGGCACCGATCTGCACATCCACTCCTGGGATGCCTGGGCACAGAAGACGATCCCGGTGCCGCTCGTGATCGGGCACGAGTTCGTCGGCGAGATCGTCGACGTCGGCTCGAACGTGAACGACTTCGCCCCCGGCCAGGTCGTCAGCGGTGAGGGACACGTCGTCTGCGGGCGCTGTCGCAACTGCATGGCCGGCCGGCGACATCTCTGCGCGCACTCGATCGGGCTCGGGGTGCAGCGGCCGGGCGCGTTTGCCGAGCTCGTGGTGCTACCGATGACGAACATCTGGCACCAGTGGGA
>JAYTJO010000351.1:0-4518 GCA_043730975.1 Thermoleophilia bacterium
CGCCGAAACCGCGAACGCCACGGCCGGTCGGGCGGCGGCGACGGACGGCGAGCTAACGAACTTCCGGCAGCACAACAGCGAGGCACTTACGAAGCTCGAACGGCGCAGCGACGAGGCGCTCGCCCGCACGGACGACGCCCTCCGCTCGATGCGAGGAGACCTCGAGCTCTTCAAGACGAAGCTCGAGGTCGATCCCATGCTTTCGGAGCGGATGGACAGCCTGCTCAACGCCGTTGAGGCGCTTGGATCACGCGTCGGGACTCTGTCCGGCATCGTCGGCGAGACAGCCGGTCGCGTTGGCGGCCGTGAGGTCGAGATCGCCGGTCTCGACAGCAGAATCGACGAGGTCAGTCTCCGGATCGAGAGCGTTGCGACTCAGCTTCGCTCGGAGATCGACGCCCTGGCGGCGGCGGAAGGTGACGTGGCGCCGACGGGAGTCGAGGCGGATGCACGTGCCGAGAAGCTCGACTTGCACCTCGCCGCTCTCGAGTCGACGCTCGCCGATACAGCGGGCGCGACGGAGCAGCTCGGTCTCGATCTGCGAGACGAGATCACGTCACTGGCCGCAGCGGTCGCGCAGGAGCACCTCGAAGTCGTCGAAGCGACGAAGGCGCTCGAGGCGCGAGGTGTGGCTCTCGAGTCTCGGATGGACTCGCTCACGGCATTCACATCGACATCGGCAGCGCGGGGCTCGGAGGAGGTCGAAGCGCTCGCCGCCGCGGTTGTCCGCCGGCATGCCGAGGTGCTCGAGGTCACTGCGGAATGGGAGGCGCGTCGAGCCGATCTCGAGCGCCGGATGGACGACCTTACGACGTTCACTGCATCAAGCGCAGAGCGGGGAGCCGATGAGGTGGGTCGTGCCCTGACGACGCTCGCTGCACGGCTCGAGCGTCTCGAGCACGACCGGCAAGCCGTCGCGAGCGATGCCACCTACGTCGAGTCCTCGTGGGCCGAAGAGCGGGCAGCGCTCGAGGTCAGGCTCGACGAGATCGCCGCCTCGATCACGACGGAGCTCACGCCTGCTCCGGACGTTGGCAGGCTCGTCGACGAGCTGGCGGGTCGCCTCGCTCGGATGGAGGACGAGCGCGAGGCCGTGGCCGATCTTGCAGCTCTGGCAGAGACGTGGACGAGTGAGCTCGCGTCGCTCGAGGCGCGCGTCGATCAGGGTCTCGCCACTCTGAGCGAACAGGATCCAGCGTCAACTGGCGTAGACATTGATGCTCAGGTGGACATCGAGCTCGTCGACAACGTCGACGAGCTGACGCACCGGATCGAGCAGATCGAGACCGATCGCGACGCCGTTCGTGGTGAACTGGTGAGGACAGCGACGTCCTGGGCAACAGAGCGCGCAGCCCTTCATGAGCGGGTTTCCGAGCTCGCTGCTCTGATTGTTACCGGCCCTGTCGACACTGGTGGCGCCGGCGAGCATACGGACGAGCCAGAGCACGGACCGCAGGAGCTCGATCGCCTCAGGATCGGCGTCGAAGGCCTCCGCATGCGACTCGCCTACCACGAGAAGACCGTGTCGGATCTCGCCGGTTCGAAGGGTGTCGTGCAGCGGCTCGACGAGCTCAGCATCCGTCTCGACCAGCTGTCCACAATCGTCATGGCCCAGCAGTCGGGGGCCCTGGCGTCTGCCGGGCCAGGTCAGCCGATGCCCGCGGTGCCGTTTGTGGAAACGTCCGGGATCCTCAATCGACTCGACGAGGCGGACAGGCTTCGCACGCAGGGCCGGGAGAAGATGCTGGAGCAGATGGAGAAGATCGCGAGCCGGATGGACTGGCGGCTGCAACGCCTCGAGGCCTCCGGTGTGACCGTCGGCGCAGGCGTCGACGAGGGCTGATCGACCCGGGCGGCACACTCGTGCACGCACTTTGACCGTGTGACAAATCGTCACAAGGATGTGCCTTCAGCCCCGCGTCGGAGGGCTCCAGGTGGGTGTCAGCCCTCCCGACGAGCGAAGATCGAGAGCGGTCTCGATGGCGTGGCCGATGGCGAGCAGCTTCGCCTCGGAGTTGGCCTGGCCGATCAGGACGAGGCCGACCGGCAGTCCGTCGACGAGGCCCATCGGGAGGCAGAGGACGGGCCAGCCTGCGATCGATGGCGCGGCGCTCGCCAACCCGCCGCCTATCGACGCGTCGCCGTTGACGAGGTCGCTCTTCCAGGCAGGCGCGTACGCGGGCGCGATGAGGAGATCCGGGGCGTCGGCTCCAGCGAAGACAGGTTCCAGGCAGCCACGGAGCACCTGGTCGAGGTTCCGAGCGCGCGCCTCACGGTACTCCGTCGCCGCGCGTCCTCCGGTCGTGAGCGCCTGCTCGAGGAGCTCCTGGCCGAAGTGTGAGAGCTCGTCTGCTGCGTGCTCTCTGTTGAATGCCACGACGTCAGCGAGCGAGGCAGGACCGCGGCCAGGTCGGGTCGAGAGATACGCGTCGAGGTCGGTCTGCAGCTCGCCGAGGAGAACGAGGAGCTCGTCTGGCTCGAGTGTTTCAGACCCCGGAACCATGACGCCGGCCGCTCTCGAGCCGTGCTCGCGAAGGGTGTCGAGCGTGGCAGCGAAGAGCGCGTCCGTCGCGGGATGGCCACTGAGCCAGGCGTCCGCGACGGCGAGCCTGACATCGGTGAGCGACACGGTCTCGGTTCCGCAGGCAGCACCGTAGTGGGACGCGCCGGTGAGGGCATCGAGCAGAAGTGCGGCGTCGTAGACAGAACGGGTCATCGGCCCCGGGGCGTCCTGGCTACCGCTGATCGGCACGATCCCTCGAGTGGGGAGCAGGCCGACGGTGGGCTTGAGGCCAACGCAGCCGTTGAGCGAGCTCGGGCAGGTGATCGACCCGTCGGTTTCCGTGCCGATCGCTAGCGGCGTCAGGCCGCCCGCAACGGCGGCCCCCGATCCCGACGACGACCCACCTGCGCTCCGATCCAGAGCCCACGGGTTACCGGTGAGGCCTCCGACCGCAGACCAGCCGCTCGTCGAACGGGAGGAGCGGATGTTGGCCCACTCCGACAGGTTCGTAGCGCCGAGGACGACGAGCCCGGCTTCGCGCAGGCGAGCAACGAGCGGTGCGTCGCGTGTGACGGTGCGGTCGGCGAGTGCGAGGGAGCCTGCCGTGCCCGGCAGCCCGACGGCCTCGATGTTGTCCTTGACCAGCACGGGTACTCCGTGCAACGGGCCACGGATATGGCCTGTGGCGCGCTCCGCATCGAGCCGTTCGGCAGCGTCGAGCGCATCGGGCGCGAGGGCGAGGACTGCCCGCAGGTGGAACGCGCCCGGGCCGTCGAGTGCCTCGATCCGATCGAGCAGCGTGCGGGTGACCACGACCGACGTCGTGTGACCGGCGGCGAGATCGGCGGCGATCTCGGCTGCAGTCGCCATCGCGAGATGTGCCGAGGGCGGGTGGGGGTCGGCGGGGCTCATGCGCGCACTCTCGCAAATCCGGCGGGCGCCGGCACGCGTGCCTGTGTCAACCGGGTCTGTCAACCCCGTTCGAGGGATGAGTCAACTCCCGAAGGGTGAGTGCGGAGTCGGCGTCGTCGGTACACGATGCAGCTACCTCGACGGAACGCGACGGTGCGGCGGACGCGGAGGTCGAGAGATACCGGTTCGCCTCCAGGTGAGCCAAGGGAAGGGGGCCTCGGCGGTGGCCCTCTTTTCGTTGCTCACGCGATGGCGTACGCTCGGGGGGTGGCATACGACGAGAAGCTGGCCGATCGCGTGCGTGACGTCCTCGAGGAAGAGGAGGGCGTGACTGAGCGCAAGATGTTCGGTGGGCTTGCGTTCATGGTGCGCGGCCACATGGCGTGCGGGATCGTCGGTGATGACCTGATGCTGCGACTCGGTGCCGAAGGCGCAGATCGCGCACTCGAGCACCCGCACGTAAGGCCAATGGACTTCACCGGCAAGCCGATGACCGGGATGGTGTACGTCGACGCCGAGGGGCTCAAGGGTGTTGCTCTTCGGCGCTGGGTCGGCGAGGCGACGGGTTTCGTCGCCGGCCTGCCGCCGAAGGGTTGAGCGATTGCGGCGGCCGCGCGCCGTTTGGTTCGGGCCGTGCGCGCTCTAGTGCGCCATCTCCAAATGTTCCACCGGTAACTCAGTAGGGGAGATGGCGCAGCCTCTCCCGGGATAGAGCACAGCAACCACCAGCCTCAGGGGCAACGAGGCGTAACGTTCTGCGACACCGCACGAGCGGCGAGGTCGTCGCAGCTCTCGCCGCGCCACGTGCTGATGCCCGTCTGGACTGCGACGATCGCGACGATGAGTGCGACGAGTGGGTCGGCCCACCACAGACCGAGGACGGGGTTCGAGACGAGACCAATGAGGATGGCGAGCGAGAGAAAAGCGCAGAGAATGTTCTATGTCCCTTCTCCCGTGGTCGCACTCGAGCCGAGGCGGTTGCCGATGCGCTTCTTGGCCCTGCCGAAGAGGGGCATCAGGATGACGCTGATCACTGCGAGGCCGATTCCGAGCCAGCTCGCCTGCGCTTCGCTGCCGGTGATCAAGTGATGGACTGCGGCGAC
>JAYTJO010000352.1:0-6977 GCA_043730975.1 Thermoleophilia bacterium
TCGTCGGACATCGTCACCTCACGTGTTGTGGCGGTAGCCCGTGACGGGCTCACCCTTGACCTCGGTCGCGAACTCGAACGGGCGGACGAACGTCGGCTCGCGCAGAGGCACGGCGACGATCTCCTTGCCCTCCTCGTCGTACGCGCGCGCGACCCCGTTCTTGACGTCGAACGTGTCCATGATCCGCTCCGTCGCGCCAAAGAGCATCAACAGCCCGAGCAGTTCAGGGTCGTTCTTCGCGTTCTTGTAGGTCTCGATCGCCTGCTCGACGCCCGGCCCGAACATCTGGGTCAGGTAGTCGACAGGGACGTGAATGGGAGGAACGTAGTAGACGTTCGGCTCGAGCCCGAGCTGGGGATAGAGCGGGAGGGCCATCTTCTTCACGTGGACGAGGTAGTCGGCGGGCTTCCGTGGGTCGATCTCGTCCGGGCGGGAGAGGAAGTTCGTCAGCCGCAGCCGCCCGATGCACGAGGTGGTGCACTGGGTCTGGAGCCCCTGCTCGACCTTCGGATAGCAGCCGATGCACTTCTCGGAGACGCGCGTCTCGAGGTTGAACATCGTCTTCTTGTACGGGCAGGCCGTGAGGCACTCCTGGTAGCCGCGGCAGCGCTCCTGGTCGACGAGGACGATTCCGTCCTCGGGCCGCTTGTAGATCGCGTCCCGCGGGCACGCTGCCACGCAGGCCGGGTACGTGCAGTGGTTACAGATGCGCTGCAGGTAATACATCCACATCATCGAGTGCGGCGTCTCGCCCATGTAGGGGACTGCCTCTGCGTCGCCCGTCGGCTCGTCTTCACCGAGGTTCGGGTTGTTCCAGTCCGCCTCGTCGGGCGTCCAGCCGAGCACCCGCTCACCCTCGGGCGCCGCCTCGTACAGGGTCTTCCCCTCGTACGTGTCGCCGTTCCATGACTGCTCGGCAAGCAGGTCGAGCACGTTGACGTCCCACCCGGTCGGGTAGAAGCCGAACGGCTTCGTCTCGATGTTGTTCCAGAGCATGTACTCCTGGCCCTTGCCCCAGGTCCAGGTGCTCTTGCAGGCGATCGTGCAGCTCTGGCAGGCGATGCACTTGTTCGTGTCCATGATCATGCAGAACTGCTTCTCGGGGCGCACGCCCTCGTACGGGTAGTCCATGTCCCGCCCGAGTTGCCAGTTGTCTACTTTCGGCACGGGTCAGCTTCCCTTCGTCGTGACGTAGTCGCCCTTGAGATAGGCGAGGAGGGCCGGGCTGGCAGATTCCGGACGGAGCCCGAGCGTGACCGGGCGCCAGAGCTTTGCTGCACCGGTTCCGCCGTCGTCGGCGCGCTCGATCTTGACGAACGCCTCCTTCGGCGCTCCGGAGACCGAGTGGACGTCTGCTTCGAAGCCGACGTCGATCACCTGGCCGAAGTAGTTCTTCCGCGTCAGCGTCTCGGTCATCTGCGTCGGTCGGAGCCAGGCGCGGGTGCCGGACTGGTGGCTGCCGTGGCGGAAGAGCGCGACGTAGTTCGTCGCGGGGTTCTGAGCGGGGTTCCCCTCCGCTGCCTTCTGCCCCTCCACCGTGCCGGGAGTCGCGGCGTACATGTTGAACCACGTGCGGATGAGTCCGCGTGTCATCCCGGAGTAGACGCGGGCGCGCATCATGGCGCGGGCGACGTCGTAGTACGGGTCGTCGTCCTTCCAGTCGCGGTAGGGGCGATCGGCCGGATCGGCGTCGACCCAGGCGTAGTCGCCGTCGTTCAGGCCGAGCTCGGTCGCGTCCCTCGGGTGGATCTCGAAGTAGGCCTCGCCCGTCCAGGGACTCCGCGGGTCGCGCCGGTACGGGTCGCCGAACGGGCCGAAGAGCATCGCGATCCAGTCCGCGTCGACAGCGGTCGAGTGGGCGCCCCAGCGGTACTTCGGCGTCTGGAAGATGAACCGGTATGCGGGGTCGAGCTCGTGGAGGGGATGCTGCGTCTCGCGGAGCTCCGCCCAGGTGTGCACGACGTTCCGGTACTGCCGTGTCTCTGCATCGCGTTGCGAGACGGGGACGCCGTAGCTCTCTGGCCCCCGCGGCTTGATCGAGGGGTGATCCTTGTTCGAGAGGATCGAGTTCGGGTCGTAGAACGTTGCGTCTACCGGCTCGCGCCAGACGGGCAGCGCCTCGCCTGCCTCCTGGAACTCACGCTCGGGACGGTAGAACTCGAGCCTCCCGGTCGGCGTGTACCAGGGCTTGTCTTCCTGACGCTGCTCCCACCCCGCCGCTCTCGGGTAGGTGCGCACGTTCATCAGGAGCGGCGTCCCCTCCTTCGATGACGCATGCAGGTCCTCGAACGTCGTGCCGCGCGTCGCGTTCGACCCCGAGAGGATCCGCTGCAGATACGGCGATGGATCGCCGTCGAGCACGCCCTTCCAGTAGTCGGCCATGCGCGGCTCCTGCACGAGCTTCCCGAGCTCGCGTGCCGTGAGCGCGAGGATCTCGTAGTCGGAGCGTGAGTTGTGGATTCGCTCGAGCGGGGTCGTCGGGAATGCGAGCAGGAAGGGGTTCGTGCAGCTCGCGGTCATGTCGGCGAGCTTGAACTCCGCCCACGAGTCGGCAGGGAAGACCATGTCCGCGTACTCGCACGAGCTCGTCCAGTGCCACTCGTTGCAGAAGATCGCATCCTGCCGTGGCAGCGTGTTCTTGACGACGTCGAACGACCACTTGGCGTTGCCGAGCAGGGAGTTCGAGTTGCCGAACCAGATCACCTTGGTGGGCGTCGGCATGTGGCTCTTGCCCGTGATCGACTCGCCTTCGTGGATGTCGTCACCCGTCTTGACCGCGCGCAGCGGCCGCTCGCCGTAGTTCCAGTAGTGCGCCGACTCTGCCTTGTAGTACTTCTTCACGCGCGCCGGCTTGGTCAGATCGAGCTCGATGTCGAACGGGTTCTCGAGGATCCACTGCGGCATTGCCTGGAACAGCGAGCCGCGGTAGTTGCCGGCAAAGCTGCCAACGTTGCCACCGATGTGGCCGATGTTGTCGGTCAGGGCGGCGACGAGGAAGTGCACGCGGCCGAAGAGATCGTTGTTGAAGTAGTGGTTCGGCCCCATGCCCGCTGCCAGCAGGGCCTTGCCCTTGTTCTGGGAGAGCTGGCGGGCGAGGCTCTAGATGGCCACCGGCGGGATTCGACACACCTCGGAGGTCGTCTCCAGATCGAAGCTTTCGTCGAGGTATTCCTTGAGGAGATCGAACGCCGGGCGCACCATCACCTTCGTGCCGTCCACCAGTGTTACCTCGCGCTCGCCGAGCAGTCGAGGTGTCCCGGGGAACTTGCCGCCGACCTCGTCGCGCGAGACCGCTTTCAGGTCGTCCGTGTCGCGATCCCAGTAGACGTAGTCGCCCCACTGCTTCCGGAGTTCGTTGGAGACGATCTGCTTCCCGACCGTGAACGGAGGTGGGGGCGGCGACTTCTTGATCTCGTCGGCCGGCTTGAGCACGACGTAGTTCTCGAGCGTCGCCTGCTCGTAGTCGGGGAACACATCCTTCGCGCTCAGCCTCTCACCGGTGTCGAGGCGAACGAGCAGCGGCAGGTCGGTGCGCTCGGCGACTGCGTCCTTGTCGTAGAGGTTCTTCGCGATCAGCTCGCGTGCGACGCCGAGCAGTAGCGCCGTGTCGGTACCGGCGCGAAGGATGATCACCTCGTCGGCCTTGTTGGCCGTCGGCATGTAGTCGGCGCTGATCACGACGACGCGGGTTCCTCGGAGGCGTGCGTCGGCGATCCAGTGAGCGTCGGGCATCTTCGTGCAGATCCAGTTCATGCCGATGATCACGAGGAGATCGGTGTGCTCCGCGGCGAAGAGGTCGAAGTCGACCGTCTGACTCCCGGTCACCATCGGGTGCCCGGGGGGAAGGTCGGTATGCCAGGCGTAGTTGTCGAAGGCGCGGCTGCCGACGATCTCCTCGGGAGGTGCCTCCGGCCGTACCTTGGCATCGAGGAGCGCCAGCATGTTGGCGAAGCGGTAGAAGCCGAAGATCCGGCCGACACCGAGCAGCGGCATGCCGCCGCGCATCTTGATCGTCTGCACGCCCGCGCCGTGCATCGCCTCGACCATGGCCGGGTCGTAGTCCTGCTCGAGGAGCTTCTCCGCGCCGTCCTCCCCGTTGTAGGTGCGCGCCACGTTCTCGAGGGTCTTTGCAGCGATCGTCGTCGCGTCCTCCCACGAGAGCTTGACCCAGTCGTCCGTGCCGCGGAGGCTCAGGTCAGACTTCGGCGAGCCGTCGTCGTCCCGTGGGAATCCCGCCTCGACCCAGTCCTTGAATCCCTTCCGGATCATCGGCGCCTTCACCCTGCGATCGCCGTAGAAGCGGCGGCTGAGGATGAGCCCCTTCTGGCAGATACGTGGATCCCAGCGATGCGACGCCTGGTTGCCGTAGAGGTCGGTTGCCTTCCCGTAGCCGTAGGTCGGGCTGATCCGGACGACGACACCGTTCTTCACGTGGGCGCGGAGCAGGCAGTTGTGCGTGTCGTTCGGCGCGCAGGTGAAGACGAAGGTGGAGTCGTCGGAGAACTGATCCCGGTAGACGCGCTCCCAGCCCCGATCGGGCATGACCACGAGTGGGTTGCCGGGAATCGTCGCACTCGCTGTCGCGGGGGCCGCTGCGCCTGCCACGGAGAGGAAACGCGCCGGGCCGAGCAGCTCCGCGAGCGTTGCGCCCGACCCGGCGGCGATCGCCCTACCGAGAAGCTGCCTGCGGGAGAGTCCCATCGCACTGCACGCTCGCGAACTGCGGGGGAGGCCGCATCGGCGAGGCTCCCGCAACGAATTCCGTACTTTCTACTGATCTTCCCCTACGCCGGTCGGCTGACAGCGCCCGGCTATCGTCCTCTGCGCCACCTCGGCCGACATCGTCCCGATCACGGATGCGAGCAGCGGTGAACTACCGTTCTGTCCGCGGAAACGTCGCGCGATCCGTGGTTCCGGCGGGACGATCAGTGTTCTCGGCCGATGCGCGCCGCGCGGCGGTAGACGACAATCGGAGGAATGAGCGCGCTCTTTCACGATCGCCCCGATGCAGGCCGTCGCCTTACGGCGGCCCTTGAGCGCACGGATCTCGCGGATGCGGTCGTCGTGGGCCTTGCCCGCGGCGGCGTCATGGTTGCGGCTGAGGTCGCACGGCGCCTGTCGCTCCCCCTCGACGCGGTTGCGGTGCGAAAGATCGGGTATCCGCTCAAGCCCGAATACGCGATCGGAGCGGTCACGCCGGGCGCCGGTGGCGTCTACCTGCGGTCGGACGAAGGCCTCGGCGACTCCGAGCTACGCCACCTGATCGAGCAGGCGCACGCGCAGGCCGATGCGCTCGACCGGACCCTGCACGAGCGCCACCGGCCTCTCGACCTCCTCGGCAAGACTGCGGTGCTCGTCGACGACGGGCTCGCGACCGGCGCCACAATGGTGGCTGCGGTTCGCTGGGCGCGGAGTCAGGGTGCCAGACGTGTCGTCGTCGCGGTGCCGGTCGGGGCCGCGCAGAGTGCGAACGCTCTCCGGAGGGAGGCGGACGAGGTTGTCTGCCCGTACGAGAAAGTCCGGCTTGGCGCCGTCGGGGTCTGGTACGACGTCTTCACGCAGGTCGGAAACGACGAGGTCGTCGCCTTGCTCGACGAGCTCCGGGTGTCGCTACCCGCGCCAGCGGCGCAGGCCCTAGAATGAAGCCTTGTGCCGCCCGAACGTGCTGCGCGGCACGCTGCTTCGTCCTCGGTCGCCCCGATACGTCCCGTATCTGCAGGCTCCCTGCGTCCTCGCATCGCACTCGCGCATCACGCCCCGTCGACGAACCGTCATTCTGAAACGCGCGCTAACGCCGGTTCGACGATTACGGGTTGACGAATCGGGCCTTCATGGTCGCGAATTCCTCGTTGGTGAGTACCCCGCTCTGGTGGAGGCTGGCCAGCCGCTCCAGGCATTCCAGGTCCTCGAGCGACGGCGCCGTCGGACGCGGATCGGCGGGCGCCGGAGCAGGCGAGTCTGGTGCCATCCCATCCGTTGCTGCTCCGGCCGTCTGGGACTGCTCTGTGCGCTTCGTTCGCGCGGAGCGGGCCGCCTCTGTCCCACTCCGTCCGCGGTCCTTCAGACCGTCCCAGCGCCCCCGTAGCCAGTCGGCGAGTGGGGGCTGCGCGGCGTCCGGGAACTCCCGCAGTGCCTGGCGACGGAGGGCCTCGATCCCGAAGCCGGCGATCGCCGCGAAGATGACGAGCCAGGCGAGACGCACGAAGGAGTCGATCGCACCTGTGAGGAGGAGCACGACGGCGACCGCCGTCCCGAGGCCGATCGCGAAGCCTCTCCATGCGAGATAGGGCGCGAGCGACCGCCGCAGCGCTGTCGCGTGCCTGCCGGGCCCCGCAAGTGCAGCCCCGAGCGTCAGGACCGCGCCGAGCGCGATGACCGCCCACAGCGCCCCGTTCAAAGGACTCTCGACGATCCGCCACAAGGCACCTGCAGCGTCCCGCGCCTCCGGTTCACTGGCGACCCGATCGAGCACGCTGTCGCGCAGCGCACCCAAGGTCAGCAGCAGGAGCCCCGCCCCCACCACGAGGCCGATGCCCGTGTCCCTCAGCGCCTCGCGTCTACGGCCACGGGCGAGCCAGACGGCGAGGGCGTAAAGGCCGAGGGCGACGAAAGGCAGCAGCTTGGCGACCGAATCCAGCCACCGCAGCCCGTCCTGCACGCTCTTCAGCTCGTCCGAGCGCAGCACCTCGATGCTGCCCGCATCGGCCGGGATGCGTGAAGCAAGGCTCTCGCCCAGCCCTATCCGGCGTGTCGACTCCACGAGGATCGGACGTAACCCGAGCTGGATGACGCCTCCTTCGGTGGAGACGCCGGCTCCGCCTCCCCCAACGACGGTACGCACGAACTGCTCGTGCGCCTGCCGGTTTGCGCTCTCCCAGAAGCCCTCGAGCACCGACGTGCGCAGAGCCCGGTCGACCACCTGGTACGCGGCCGGGCGGAGCGCCGCGGCGGCGATGTTGGCGAAGCGGTCGGCATCG
>JAYTJO010000353.1:0-2541 GCA_043730975.1 Thermoleophilia bacterium
TCGTTCTGGTTCACGATGACGATGGCGACGCTGGGACTCGTGCTCGTCGTCGCGCTCGCGGCACCGATCTCCGACTGGCTCTTCGGCGACCCCGGATCGGCGGACCTCGTGCGCGCAAGTGCGGTCGCCCTCTGGGCCAACATGAACTACGAGCAGATGACCTCGCTCTTCCGCGTCGAAGAGCGTCCTGTCGCGTTCGTGGTCGCGAGCCTCACGAACGTCGTGCTGACGATCGGGGGCACGGTACTTCTCGTCGTCGTCCTCGAGAAGGGCCCGCTCGGCGTCATCGTCGGCAATTTCATCGGCACTCTGATCGTCTACCTGGCGCTCCTCGGCTACCGGCGCGAGCAGCTCGGGCTCCAGGTGGATCGGGGCCTTCTCCGCAGGATGAACCACTTCGGCATGCCGCTCGTCCCGTCAGCCCTCTTTCTCTGGACGACGAACTTCAGCGACCGCTTCTTCCTCGTCAAGCTCACCGACACGGGCGAGGTCGGGCTCTACTCCGTCGGCGTGCGCGTCGCGTCGGCGATGGTGCTCCTCCTGACCGCGTTCCGCACAGCGTGGCCCGCGTTCGCCTTCTCGATCAAGAGCGACGAGGAGGCGAAGCGGACGTACGCCTGGGTCCTCACGTACCTCGTCGTCCTCTCGACCTGGGTCGCCACGGCTCTGGCACTGCTCTCCCCCTGGCTCGTGGACTGGCTCACGGATTCTGAGTTCTCGAGCGCATCCCGCGTGGTCGGGCCACTCGCGTTCGCCGCGGTCTCGTTCGCCGGCTTCATTGTCGTCTCGATCGGCATCGGGCGGTCCAAGCGCACGCAGTTCAACTGGGTGGTCACGGGCGCTGCTGCGATCGTCAACGTGACGCTCAATCTCACCCTGATCCCGATCTACGGGATGATGGGCGCTGCAATTGCGACCGTGGCCGCCTACACCGTGATGTTCGCCGGCATGGCCTGGTGGGCGCAGCGCATCTTTCCCTGCCCGTATCAGTGGCGACGCGTTCTCACCGCTGCAGCCGTAGGTGTCGCGCTCGCGACTCTGGGCAAGGTCGTCGGAGCGGGCCTTCCTCTCTGCCTCGGCCTGATCTTCCTCTACCCCGTTGCGCTCCTGCCGGTTGGCTTCTATCTCCCCGCCGAACGGAAGAAGCTTCGGTCGCTCGTCGTTCGAGCGTAAGAAGCTAGACCGGCGTATCGAGCCCGGCGGCCCGGATGCCGGCGATCGCGAGCGACTCGTCAACATCGCCTGGAAGCCCGCTGACACCGACCGCGCCGACCCGCTCGCCGGCGCGGAACGCTGCCACTCCGCCGAGGAAGAAGCTGAAGAACGGATCGAAGCTCGCGAGCTCGGTTGGTGTGCCGCCGACCTTGTCCGCGAGCTGCCGCGTCGTAAAGGCGTCGCTACGCGCCGCGGTGTATGCCTTGCGGTGCGCGTTGAGGTAGGTGTCTCGCGCCGCACCCGTCATCGCCACCGATGCGATGACCTCACCGTGCGTGTCGACGACAACGGCAGACACGGGGCCGGGCGCTGCGTCGATCACGCTCCGGAGCACGACGAGCGCCTCGGAGTGGGTCACTTCGACCCCTCCAGGAACGGAGCGAGAGCGCCTTCTCCGTAGGGCGTCGGCTCGACAGCGAGACCGCCCGAAAAGGGGAACTGGAGCAGCAGCAGCACGACGAGCGAGAACCCGATCACGAGGGCGATCGCTCCGGCACCGATCAGGTGGAACGCGGCACTACGCGACCCGACGAGGGTCACGTACCCGAGGATCACGATCGACCCCACGAGGATCAATGCACGATCACGAGCGGCAGGTCGCTGTCGGCGCTTGCGAGAAGTCGATCGCGCCGGGAATCGAGGACGACGTTCAGCCGGCGCACCGAATCGTCGTGGGACGACACCTCCGCGTCGAATCCCTCGCGGGTCGCCGGGACGAAGCGACGCACTGCGAGAGCACCCAGAAGAACCGTCCCCACGACACCGCCCACGACGAGCAGGACGAGAAGCGCGGTCGGAACGGTGTCGACGATTGTCCGCATCGAGCACCATGATTCCACGTTGGCCGACGCGCCGTATCTACGATGCGCCCATGGCTACTTTCGAACGCACCAAACTCTCCAACGGAATCCGCGTGCTCACCGCGCCGATGCCGCAGGCGCAATCCGTCTCCTGCTTCGTCATGTTCGCCGCAGGTGCCCGCTACGAGACCGCTGAGATCGGAGGCATCGCCCATTTCGCCGAGCACATGTTCTTCAAGGGCACCGAGCGACGCCCGACAGCGCGCGACATCGCGACGGAGATCGACGGGATTGGCGGCGAGTTCAACGCTTTCACCGGCAAGGAATACACCGGCTACTACGTCAAATGCGCCGCGGGAACCCGCGATGTCGCGCTCGACGTGCTCGTTGACATGCTCCGCAACTCGCGGCTCGACCCGGAGGAAATCGAGCGCGAGAAGGGCGTCATCGTCGAGGAGATGAACATGTACCACGACACGCCCCGTGACTTCATCGGCGGCGTCTACGAGAACCTGCTCTACGGCGA
>JAYTJO010000354.1:0-1518 GCA_043730975.1 Thermoleophilia bacterium
GTCTGGCCCGACGATCGCTACTCGTCGAATACCTGGGGGCCGCTGCCGCCACGCTCGTACTTCCGGTTCGACCCCGTCGCGATCGAGTACGAGCAGGAGAGCCTCGAGACGCGTGGTCACAACCTCCCGGAGGCGACCACATAGTGCCACTCACCGGCTTCACGATCCCGCGCTCGCCGGGCGGCCGCGCCTCGATCGTTCCCTATCCGCCCTGGCACTACGTCGGTGACTTCCTCGTCGTCGAGTACTGGGCCGACCCGGAGAAGGCAATATCGGTGCTGCCAAAAGGTCTGGACCCTCACCCGGACGCCGGACGCTGTGCGGCCGTGTTTGCCGACTGGCAGTCGTGCTCGGAGACGGGCGGAGAGCTGATCGACCCCTCGCGCTCGCAGTACAAGGAGGTGTTCCTCGTCGTCAACGCGCTGCTCGACGGCGAGGAGGTGACGACCTGCCCGTTCATCTGGGTCGACCGCGACTTCGCGCTGACGCGCGGCTGGCTGCAGGGCTTCCCGAAGAAGCTCGGCTCGATCTGGATCACGCGCACGTTCGGGCTCGAGAGCCCTGCCGATCCCGGCGTCAGGGCCGGGGCGACGTTCGGCGGAACGTGCGCCGCCTATGAGCGCCGTGTCGCCCAGGCAACGGTGACCCTCGAGCGGCTCTCGGAGACCGGGCCAACGCACAACGATCCGCCGATCGTCAACGTCCGGCACTTCCCCCGTCTCGAGGCCGGCCGCCACGATGACCCGGCGGTGCACGAGCTCGCGCGCTCTCGCAGTCGCGACCGGGTTGTCTCGCCGGTGTGGGAGGGCAGTGCGACGCTCGACCTCTTCGGCGCTCCACGCGAGGAGCACGACCTGCTCGCCCCCGTGAAGATCGGCAAGGGATTCAGATTCACGTTCGGCTACACGGTCGACGACCAGGAGATCGTGAAGGATCTGCGCGCGTGACTCGCGTCGCGCTCGTTACCGGCGGCGGGACGGGGATCGGCGCAGCGGTCGCCCGGCGGCTCGCTGCTGACGGCTACCAGGTTGCCGTCACGGGGCGGCGCCCGGCGCCAATCGAGGAGATCGCAGAAGAGACCGGTGGCCTGGCGGTCGTCGCGGACACGGGCGTTGCAGCCGACGCGGAGCGGGCCGTGGCCGAGACCGTCGCCCGATTCGGGGGCCTCGATGCGCTCGTCCTCAACGCCGGGATCGGCGGTGTCGGCTCGCTGCTCGACCTGGCCCCGGAAACGTTCGAGGACGTCTTCCGGGTCAATGTCACGGGAGCCTTTCTGACGGCCCGAGCTGCGATCCCCTTCCTGTTGGAGCGGCGGGGCACCATCGTTGGTATCTCCTCCGTGTCGGGGTTGCGTGCCGCGCCGGAGAGCCTCGCGTACTGCTCGTCGAAGGCCGCTCTCGCCATGCTCATGCAGTGCTTCGCCCTCGACCACGGGCCGGCCGGCGTGCGCGCGAACTGCCTCTGTCCCGGCTGGGTGCGGACGGCGATGGCCGACGGCGAGATGGATGCGCTCGGGCT
>JAYTJO010000355.1:0-1783 GCA_043730975.1 Thermoleophilia bacterium
GAGGCCGTCGGGGCGACCGAGGTCAAGAAGCCCGAGCTCGCGCTCGCCCACCAGATCATCGAGAGTCTCGGCGCGACCTTCGACCCGGCGACGCTGACGAGCTCCTACCGGCGGGATCTACGAGCGCTCCTCGAGGCGAAGCTGCAGGGCGAGGAGCTCCGCCCCGCTGCCGAGGCCGAGCCGGAGCGCGCACCTGCTGTCGATCTCCTCGAGGCGCTGAAGGCGAGCGTGGCGGCGGCGAAGGTCGGGCGCAACGCGGCACCGAAACCGTCAGCCAGGCCGAAGAAGACACCCGCGAAATCGCGGGCGCAGTCCACGCGATAGCGCTGCGCCGCGAAGCGCCGCCTCCCAGGAGGATCGACGCTTCGCGGCGCGCGCGTACTGGCTCAGGCGTGCTGGACGACGGGGAGGCCGACGGCCTCGAGCTGAACCTGGAAAAGATGCTTGTCGATCTTGCCGTGGTAGATGGGCACACCTTCTTCGATGCACAGCTTGATGATCGCGTCACGGTCGATGCCGAGCTCGACCGACAGCTCCTCGGGCGTCAGGTGATTCGCCATTCGTCGCCTCCTTCGGGCATCAAAAAAGCCCGCCGGCGCAAGGCGCGCGGTCGGGCTGAATCGACGCTCGGTTGTCATTGCGGGGGTCAACGGGCCCGCCTCCCAGTATTCACCATGATGGGATCAGAATACTCCAGTCACCCGACGGACGCAATCCTGCTCACTCGCGGGGAAAGAGCGTACCGCGAGCGAGCAGGATTGTTCCTGTTTGCAGATCGAGGGAGCTTCGCCCCTCGATCGCGAAAATCCCTGAAGGGAACCTGCTCGCTCGCGGGGGAAGAGCGTACCGCGAGCGAGCAGGATTGTTCCTGTTTGCGACATGACGGGGCCCGCCCCTACACCGGGTTGTCGACCTCGAGGTAGCGCCATTCGATCGAGAACGTGTCTGCCAGGTGGGCGGCGAGTGCCTGGACGCCGAATCGCTCGGTCGCGTGATGGCCGGCTGCGATCAGGTGGATGCCGAGCTCGCGGGCCGTTGCGAGGTTTGGTTCCTCCGGTTCGCCGGTGAGGAGCGCGTCGAATCCCTCGTGCGCCGCCCGGATCAGGTCGTAGCCGGCCGCGCCGGTGGAGACGGCCAGGCGCTCGATCTGGTCGGGTCCGTGAGCGAACACGAGCGGTTCCCGCTCGGTGGCGGTCGAGATCCGTTCTGTCAACTCCGAGACGGTGAGGCCTGGAAGAGCGCACGCCAGCCCGACGCTGCCAAAGGGCCCTTCCTGTGTGGCTCCGATCCGCTCGGCGAGCTGGGCGGCGTTGCCGAGGGTCGGATGCGCGTCGAGCGCAAGGTGGTACGCGAGCAGCGAGACGTTCGCGTCGAAGAGCGCTTTCAGTCGACCACGCTGGCGCGCGTCGACGACGAGCGGCTCGTTGCGCCAGAAGAGCCCATGGTGAACGAGGATCATGTCGGCTCCCTCTGCGCCGGCGCGCTCGAACAGCTCCCTCGAGCTCGAGACGCCGCAGACGAGCAGCGTCACGTTGTCGCTGCCGACCACCTGGAGGCCCGGCGGGGCAAACTCCGGCCAGCGGTCCACCTCGAGCAACGCATTCGCGTAGGCGACGATCTCGTCCCTCCCGGCCACGAGCACAGTGTAGGGCCAGGACGCTTGAACCATCCACTACGGGAGGCTCGAGCGGGTACCCTGTGGGCGCTCGGGGTGTGGCGCAGCCTGGTAGCGCGCTCCGTTCGGGTCGGAGAGGTCCCCAGTTCGAATCTGGGCACCCCGATA
>JAYTJO010000356.1:0-2015 GCA_043730975.1 Thermoleophilia bacterium
GCAGCGGACATCGGCGCCGCTCAAGCGCCCGCTCGAGATCTTCGGCGCGCCGATCGCAACCGTATCGGCTGACGCGAACGCCGACTGGACGCGCATCGTCACCGTACTCACGGCCAAGACGCCCGAGGGCAAGGAGATCGTCGTCGCCGGTGGCGGTGTTCCGGCGACGCCCGCGGTGAAGAGCTACCGCGTCTATCTCTCGAACCAGGCGACCTTCATTCCAGCTGGTTCGACGCTGACGCTCACCGTCGGCACGTCCTCGCTCGCCCAGAACCCCGGCAACCTGCTCTACCTCGACCTGCCGCTCGGACCGAGCCCGAAGGTGACGGTCGGCGCGATCGGACTCTCACTTCCGACGTTGGCCAGGCCGATCTCGCAATGAAGCGGGGTGTGCTCACAGGCGCCGTCGTTCTTCTTCTCACCACGACAGCAGGCGTGGCGACCGGCGCCGATCCCGGCGTCACACCGACGACGATCGTCCTCGGTGGCACCGTACCGCTCTCCGGTGAGGCGGCTGCCTTCGGCTCCGTCGGCCCCGGCGCCAGGGCGTACTTCGCCTACGTCAATGCGAAGGGTGGAGTCAACGGCCGCACGATCGATTACCGCTTCCTCGACGACGGGTACGACCCAGCACAGACGGTGCAGCTGACGCGGCAGCTCGTCGAGCAGGACGGGGTGTTCGCCATCTTCAACTCGATCGGGACGAACAACAACCTCGCGATCAGGCCGTATCTGAGCGCGCAGAAGGTTCCACAGTTGTTCGTCGGCGACGGCTCCGATGCGCTCGCCCGGCCCCGCACGTATCCGGGCACGATGGGCCTGCTCCCGAGCTACAGGGGCGAGGGCGCGGTCTACGGGCGCACGCTCGCGAAGACCCGTCCGAAGGCGAAAATCGCCGTCCTCTTCGAGAACAACGATCTTGGCAAGGACATGACGCGCGGGCTCTCCCGCGCAATTGCCGGCAAGGGGCCGCGGATCGTCGCGTCCGAGTCGTACGAGTACACGGACGCCGACGTCGCGTCCCAGATCGCCAAGCTCAAGGCTTCGGGTGCCGACACGCTCGTGCTGTTCGCGACGCCGAAGTTCATGATCCAGAGCGTCGTCGCAGCGCACAAGCTCGGCTGGAAGCCGGCGACCGTCGTGATTGCCTCGGTCTCGATCGAGCCGGGAATCATGGAGATCGCAAGGACGAACGCACCGGAGATCACGAAGGGAGCACTTTCGATCGCCTTCCTGAAGAACCCGAACGACCCCGTCTGGGCAAAGGATGCCGCGCGCACCCTGTATCTCCAGATCCTGAAGAAGCACGCGCCCGGGGCCAAACCCACCGACGTCTACAACTGGTACGGAATGACCGCCGCCTGGACGATGGTCGAAACGCTGAAGCGGACAGGGCGTAACCTGACCCGAGCCCGCCTGGTCAAGGCTGCACAGAATCTCGATCTTCGAAAGAATCCTTTCCTGCTCCCCGGGATCACCATCCGGACGACCCCGACGAACTACTTCCCGATTGCGAACATCTACCTCTACCGCTACGACAACAGAGAATGGGTGCGTGCGAGCCCGCTCCAGCCCGCTCGGTAGCCGCGCGGAGCAAGCACCGGTGAGCAACCTGCACGACGATCACGCGTCTTAGACAATGGAATCGCTATCTCAAGGAGGACACACATGACTCGGAGCATCCGCCTCGCGGTGCTCGCGCTCGCCGCAGTTGCCGTGCTTGCACTTGCAGGCATCGCCTACGCGGCGTACACGACCCCGTCACTGAAGGTGACCCAAGTTGGTTCAACGACCGCAATCTCGGTCACGCAGAATCAGAACGACGACGCGACTGCTCGTGCGTCGATCTACGCACCGGTCGGAACCGTCGCGACGCTGAACCAAGCGCCAGGCACCAAGATCGGCACGGTCACCGCAACGGTCGTCGCACTCGCTCTCGGTGGCGCACTCCTACCGCTCACGGGTGAGATCATGATCGCGCCTCCGGGTGCCATTCCTGCCGCGTCACAGGCGGC
>JAYTJO010000357.1:0-1964 GCA_043730975.1 Thermoleophilia bacterium
TCGGCGGAGCGCACCCACGTGGCGCCGAGGCGCGCGTTACCGACCGCGATCTCGGTGGAACCTCCGCCGAGATCGACCACGGCGACCGTCTCCGGAAGCTCTCCCGCAGCGCGCGCAACCGCACCGTCAAACGCGAGCCGGCCTTCGCTCTCCGAGGTGAGTGTCGTGACGGGCCAACCGGTCGCCTCCGCAAGGGCTCTTGTCAGGGCCGGCCCCGAGGCGCTCTGGCGGCCGGGAGCAGTGACGATCACGGTGGAGAGATCGACACCGAGGGAGGCAGCGCGGCGAGCGAAGCCCCGGCAGGTCTTCGCACATGCCGCAATCTTCTTCGGCCCGAGCGTGCCCGTGCGCTCGATCTCGGCTCCGAGTCGAAGATAGTCGCGCTCCTGCGCGAGCGGCTCGATCCGGCCCGAGTCGGTGACGTTTGCGACGAGAAGGCGCGCCGTGTTCGAGCCGACATCGATTACCGCGACGCGCATTCTGCTTCCGATTGTCGCGGCTTCGCCGGACAGCCTCCTCGGTGCTACTTCTTCTTGCCGACGCGCGGTGGCGGCTGTCGGCGGGCACGCAGCTCCGCCCGCTTCATCATCGCCGACTGGTGGTCGACCACCCTCTCTGGCTTCTTCGGCACCACCGGAGACCACGAGCCATCCCCCGCGAGCGCCCACGCATGGACGTCGTCGGCGAAGACGCTGTCGAGAATCGCCTGGAGCTCCTGCCGGGCTCTCGTGTCCTCGATCGGAACGAGGATCTCGACCCGACGATCGAGGTTACGAGGCATCAGGTCGGCGCTGCCGATCAGCACCGTGGAGCGGTCGCCGGCCTCGAAGGAGTAGATCCGGCTGTGCTCGAGGAACCGTCCCAGGATCGAGCGCACCCGGATCGTCTCGGACATCCCGTCGACACCCGGCCGCAGCATGCAGATCGACCGTGCGCAGATATCGATCTGCGCGCCTGCGGCGCCTGCGGCGTACAGCTCGTCGATGATCGTCGGGTCGACGAGGTTGTTGAACTTGAGTCGGATTCGCGCCTTGTCACCGTTCCTGGCTGCTTCCGCGACCCGTCTGATCTCCTGGACGATTCGCTTGCGCATCTCGAAGGGCGCCACGAGGAGCTTGCGGAACTTCTGGGGGCGGCCGAAACCGGTCACGTAGTTGAAGACGTCGGCGACGTCGGCCGCGATCTCCTCGTCGGCGGTGAAGATTCCCACGTCCTCGTAGAGCCGGGCTGTCGAGGCGTGGTAGTTGCCCGTTCCGATGTGGACGTACCGGCGGAGCGCTCCTGACTCGCGACGCACGATGAGCGTCATCTTCGCGTGGATCTTCATGTCCGAAAAGCCGTGAACGACGTGCACGCCGGCCTGCTCGAGCTCACGCGACCACTCGATGTTGCGTCGCTCATCGAAGCGGGCCTTCAGTTCCACGAGGCAGACCGCCTGCTTCCCCTGCTCGGCACAGTCGATCAGGGCCGAGACGAGCGCGCTGTCATCGGACGTCCGGTACACCGCGGTCTTCATTGCAATCACGTCGACGTCTGTCGCGGCGGCTCCCGCGAATGCCTCGAAGCTCGACCGGAACGACTCGTACGGCTGATGAACCAGCACGTCCCCACGCCGGATCTCATCGAAGAAGTGCGGTGCATCCTTCGCGCGAGCAAGGCGCGGCGGCGTCAATGGCACCCACGGCTCGTACTTGAGGTCGGGCCGGTCGATCCGCATGAGCTGCATGACATCGGCGAGATCGAGGAGGCCTTCGATTCGATACATTTCGTCGTCGGTTGCACCGAGTCCGTCGCGGAGACGGTCGAGCATCGCGTCCGACGCAGACGAGGACACCTCGACGCGGATCACGTCTCCGAAGCGGCGTCGTCGTAGCTCCGATTCGACCGCCTCGAGGAGATCGTCCGCGTCGTCGGACACCTCGAAGTCGGCGTCGCGGGTGACGCGGAAGAGTGCCTGTTCGGAG
>JAYTJO010000358.1:0-1686 GCA_043730975.1 Thermoleophilia bacterium
CGCCGCCTCAGGGGTACCGCACCCCGATCGGCCCCGCGGCGATTGCGCGAGAGGGAGCTGACGCAACCGTTGTCACGTACGGCTCGGGCGTCTCGACGGCCCTCGCGGCCGCAGAACTCGTCGACGGAGATGTCGAGATCGTCGATCTCCGCACCGTCTGGCCGCTCGACGAGAAGACGATCCTTGCTTCGATCCAGAAGACGTCCCGAGTGCTCGTCCTCCAGGAAGCCTCACGCTCGACCGGCGCTGCCGGAGTGATCCTGTCGCTGATCGCCCGTCACTCCTTCGAGCACCTCGACGCGCCCCCCGCGCTGCACGCACCGCCCGATACACCCGTGCCGTTTGCACCCGAGCTCGAAGACGCCTACATGCCGTCCGTCGAGTCAACGGTGGCGGCCCTCAACGAACTGCTCGCGTACTAGTGGTCTCTCCGGTGAATACGTACTGGGTTCGCCGGCGAAAGCCGAGCAGGCCGAGGACGCAGGGAGCTCCCATACCGGGTTGTACGGGTGCGACCGAGGACGACGGCATGCGAAGCGTTTGCAGCCGCGCGAAGACGGTACGTATTCACCGGGGAGGCCACTAGTGCCGATCGAGCCCTGCGCAGAAGCTCCATTCGTCAGTACGGACGAGCGCGTCGCGCTCTTCAGGCTCGTTCTGCTCCAGCGACTCTTCGAGGACCGCGTGATGGCGCTCTACCGGCAGGGTCGCATCCCCGGCTCTGTGTACACGGGTCGTGGGCAAGAAGCCGTCGCAGCGGGAGCAGGGCTTGCACTCGGCCAGAATGATGTCGTCGCGCCGCTCAATCGCGAGCTCGCCTGCCATTTCGCACGCGGCGCGACACCCGCGGACGTGTTCCGCAACTTCTTCGGCAAGGCGACGAGCCCGACGTTCGGGAGGGACGGCAACATGCACTTCGGAGCTCCTGCGAACGGTGTCTTCCCACTCGTCTCCATGCTCGGAGACCTCGTGCCACTCGTCGCCGGTGCTGCGCTGGCCTTCAAGCGACGCGGTGAGCGACGCGTCGCGATGACGTTTCTCGGCGAGGGTGCGTTCTCGGTCGGCGACACGCACGAAGGGCTGAATCTCGCCGCCGTCTGGCAGGTGCCTGCGGTCTTCGTGATCCAGTCGAACCGCTATTCGTACTCCACACCTGTCGCACGCCAGATGGTCAACACGAACATCGCCCAACGCATCTACGGCGGCTGGTCGATTCCCGCCGAGCGCGTCGACGGAACGGACGCCCTCGCCGTTCTCGACACCGTTCGCGCGGCCGTCGAGCGAGCGCGCAACGGCAACGGCCCACAGGCCGTCGAGGCGCTGTCAGTGCGGATGCACGGTCACGCCGCCCACGACGATGCGCGCTATATGCCCTCCGGGATGCGCGAGGAGTTCGCCGAGCGCTACGACCCGATCGAGCGCCTCGCGGCGCGACTCGCACTCGACGGCTTCGAATCCGGGGCGATCCAGGAGATGCGAGACGAAGCCCTGGCGGAAGTCGACGCGGGCCTCGCCGAGGCGGAGCGGGCACCCGCACCGGATCCTGCAACGCTCGAGGACGGCGTCTACGCCGCGCCGCCGGACTCGAGGCTCTGATCGGAGCATTCGTGCGCAGGCTCAGCTGAACCTCACGCGGCGCTGGCCGAGCTACGTCGGCGACGGGCGGGCCGCCCGCCGCCGACTCTC
>JAYTJO010000359.1:0-2789 GCA_043730975.1 Thermoleophilia bacterium
GAACACGGTGTACATCTCGCCGGGCATTGCCTTCTTGATCACCTCGTCGGCCTCGAGTGCGTCGAGGGCATCGCCGAAGGTCATCGGGATCTTCTTGACTTCCTTGCCCGCTTCCAGTGCAGCGTAGATGTTCCGCTCCTCCGGCTCGCCCGGGTCGAGCTTGCGCTCGATGCCATCCCACATCGCCATGATCAACGCAGACATCGACAGGTACGGATTCACGGCCGAGTCGACCGAGCGGTACTCGAAGCGGCCCGGAGCCGAGACACGCAGCGCCGTCGTGCGGTTCTGGAAGCCCCAGTCGGCGAAGACCGGCGCCCAGAAGCCCGTGTCCCAGAGCCTGCGGTACGAGTTCACGGTCGGCGAAGAGATCGCGGTGAGCGCGCCGAGGTGCTCGAGTATCCCGCCGATCGCCCACAGGCCGACCTGGCTCGGCAGCCGCTGATCGTCCGTCTCCGGCAGGAACGCGTTCGTCTCACCGCGCCAGAGCGAGATGTTGTGATGGCAGCCGTTCGCCGAGACGCCCATGAAGGGTTTCGGCATGAAGCACGGGAAGACGTTGAGCTCGCGGCCCACCTGGCGGCAGATCTGACGGAACGTGGAGAGGTTGTCCGCCGTCCGCTCGGCGCGGTCGAAGTTGAAGTTGAGCTCGATCTGGCCCGGCGCGTCCTCGTGATCACCCTGGATCATGTCGAGGCCGAGCGCCTGTCCGTAGTCGACGACCTTGTGGATGATCGGCTGGAGCTGGCTGAACTGGTCGATGTGGTAGCAGTACGGCTTCGTGACGCCGCTGACGTCGGGTGTGCCGTCCTCCTTCATGTTGAGCCACATCATTTCCGGCTCGGTGCCGGCGCGGAGGTGGAGGCCCGTACCCTCCTCGAACGCAGCCTGGATGCGCTTCAGGTTGCCACGGCAGTCCGCGGTGAGGAACGCAGCCGGGTTCTCCTGCTCCTCGCGGTTGCGGAAGAGCGTGCACCAGACGCGGGCGACCCTGCTGTCCCAGGGAAGCACCTCGAACGACTCGGGCTCCGGGATGCCGACGAGCTCGGCGGCCTCGGGGCCGTAGCCGATGTAGTCGCCGTGCCGATCGACGAAGAGGTTGGCCGTCGACCCGTAGACGAGCTGGAAGCCCTTCGCAGCCATGCTCTCCCAGTGCGGAGCGGGAACGCCCTTGCCCATGATGCGGCCGGTCACCGAGATGAACTGGTAGTAGATGTAGGTGATTCCCTCGGCGTCGATGCGACGCCGAACGTCGGCAACGAGGGCGTCGCGGCCTTCTGCGGCGACGAAGCGGTCAAGATCGGTTGCCACGGGGGCCTCCTCTTTCAGGTGGACGAGCGGAAACGGTGTCGGTGCCACGACCGCGGTGCGTATCGTGTCACCACGTGTCTACGCTTGCAGGGGGGTCGCTGTCAAGCCCGAATCGTCCACCGCGGGATTCAATTGCCGAGGGCGGGATGCCAGCCGAGTGCCACGGAGATGCGCTGCGCACACGCGACGAGGAGCGGAACGGCTGCCGCGATCGCTTCGCGGCCGAAGCGGCTCGTCGGACCCTGGAGCGCCACGACTGCTGCGAGCTCGCCGTCGGCACCCCAGACCGGCGCCGCGATCGCGCTGAGGCCGACCTCGCGTTCTTCGATCGCCTCCGCATAGCCGCGATCACGGACCTGAGCGATCTCCGTTGCGAGCGCAGCGGGATCGATGATCGTCCGCGGAGTGAACGCCGTCAGCTTGCCCCGCGGGAAGACGACCTCGCCAAAGGCGAGCATCACCTTGCCCGCCGATGAGGCATGCCCTACGCTTGGCCGGCCGAGGCGTGTCACGCCCTGTAGGTAGCGATCGGTCGGGACGAAGTCGACGGTAATCGCGTCCGCTTCGCCGGGGATCGACAGCGTCGCCGTCTCGCCGACCTCGTGCACGAGCTCCTCGAGGTGCGGCCGCGCGAGGTCGCGGAGGTTGAGGCGGCCAAGGACAGCGTTCGCGTAGCGCAGCGTTCGCACGCCGAGGCGGTAGCGGCCCGTCGCTCGGACGTGCTCGACGAGACCGACGCGGGTGAGAGTGCCGAGCTGACGTGACACCGTGCTCGGGCTGATGCCGGTCCGCCGCGCCACCTCGCTCGTGCCGAGCTCGCCGCCGTCGGCGAGCACGTCGAGGATCTCGACGGCGCGAACCGTCGCTTCGACATCTCGAGTGGAGGGTTGACCGGTACGTGGCATCGCGCTAGTCTCTTTCCACTAGTAGCACGCTATCCCGTCTTGCGCAATAACCGAGGTACTCGAAACCGTGTCCATGCTCGTCACCTGCCCCAACTGTGGCCCGCGCGAAGTGCAGGAGCTTCGCTGCGCCGGCGAGACGACGAAGCGCCCGACCTCGACGCCGACGGTACGTGAGCTGAACGAGTACATCTACTTCAAGCGCAACGTCTGGGGCCGACAGCGCGAGTGGTGGTTCTGCCGCACCTGCGAGGACTGGTTCATGGCCGACCGACACACGTACACGAACGAGGTCGAGAAGACCTGGCATCCGGAGAAGTCTTCTGCTGCGCAGAAGACGTTAGATGGGGCGACGTGAGGCTTTCCGAGCGTCCGGGGGAGCGGATTGATCGAGGGGAGACTCTCTCGTTTACGTTCCACGGCAAGACGATGCAGGGGTTCGCCGGTGACACGATCGGGTCGGCGCTCTATGCCTCGGGGCAGCGGGTCTTCTCTCGAAGCTTCAAGTACCACCGTCCGCGTGGCCTCGTCTGCTGCTCGGGTCACTGCGCCAACTGCCAGATGACGGTCGACGGC
>JAYTJO010000360.1:0-2336 GCA_043730975.1 Thermoleophilia bacterium
CCCGCCAGGCCCATTGGTCGGTCCGGCGTCGCGCACGCGCCTTCGAGAAACTTGCTCAATTCAATGGATCATCCGTTTGTCGGCCATCCACCTGTTGACGTCGCGCGGCCATATCTGAGACATCTCTTAGCGCATGGGCTCCGTGCCAAAGCGGGCGTTACTCGCCTTCCTCATCTCAGTGCTCGGCACGTCGGTTGCAACGGCGGCGCCCGTGCTCGCTCCGACGGCACTGCCAGACTTCTCGGGAGACATCGTCGGCCCGACGCTCACACTGAGGTGGGCGCCGGCCACTCCCTCAACCGGCAACCCCCAACCGGTTCAGTACGAGGTCGAAGTCTCGGACCTCTCCGTTTCGCAGACTTCGGGCAAGACCGTGGCCACGACGAGCCTCACGTTGAGCTTGACGGACGGCCACAACTACGGCTTCCGGGTCAGGGCGTGGCAACCGGTACCCTCGGGCGGACAGTTCGATCGTGAGTACAGTGTCTTCACCGAGCTGATCGACGCCTGGGTCGACGGTACACCCCCGGTCCCGGTGGTAAGGGTCTCGTCACCAAGGGTCGATCTCGGAACCGAGGTAGGAGCAAGCGCCGAGGGATCGCAGGATGGCCCTGGGGGACCGTCGACCTCGGGGCTGGAGCCCGAGCAGGCGTTTTCGTGGGATTGGGGCGACGGCACTCCCGCAGTTCAAGGGCTCGAGGCCTCGCATCTCTACGCGAAGCCGGGCCTTTTCAAGGGCGTGCTCACTGTACGCGACCAAGCAGGAAACGCCACTTTCGCGCCGTTCGCGGTAACGGTCCTTGCTCCCGCCAAGGCGGCGAGCGTGAGCAACGCGCCGCTCACGAGACTCCGCGTTGTCGGTCGTGTCGTCGCAGGTCATCGGGGCCGCTTTGAGGTGCAGGCGCTCGAACGAGGGCCGTTGCTCGTCACGGTCAGTCGCCTGCGTGCGGGGCGCGAAGCGATTCCTGTGCGCCATTTCGGAGTGAAGGGCCGGCCCGGCCGAAACCGGATCGCGTTTACCGCGCCGCGTGTCGGGAACTATCTTCTCGCCGTGACCATCCCCGGTCGCCCTGGAGCGGGGCTGACGGGACTCGTGCGAGTGCGGGCGGCCTAAGCGCCATCTAATCCTCCCAATCAACATGGTGTGACCTGTAGCCCGGGACTCCTGTGGGCCCGACGCTACGATCAACTCCATCAATCGTGTCTTGCTGAACCGATGGAGCAGCCAATGGAGCCGGTGAACATCCGACTGGAAGTCGCCGCGATCACCGAGTGGCCGGACGAACGCCTTGAGGCGGCCTACGAATTCCTCTCCCGACGGGTCGCCACAACCTTGGAGCTCCCCGATCATCGTCAGGATCGACAACGTCTTGGAGAACATCGAGGGCTTTGCGAGCAAGCCGGGCTTGAGATGGTACGGCGCGGACTGCTGTAGAAGACGTGGTGCTCGCCGGAAGGGTCCGACGAGCACCACGGTCACCTATGCGACCTGCTTGAGGTCTTCACCCATTCCGAGGCACCAGGGGCACGTGTAGAGCTTGTGGTGCCGACCTTCGCGCTGGAAGATTCGGCGTTGACCCCAACACATCGCGCACATCACCCAACGAAACGTTGCGGGTTCACTGCTTGTCGAGTTACGCATCATCAACTCCGATCAGACTGGGTGATCGAGACCGCCGCGCTCTAGAAGACCTGGAAGGGGCGGATCTCGGCGTAACCCGCAAGACGCGGAGCTGCGCTGTGCGTGACGAGCACCACCAGGCTGTAGGCGCCCGGGGGAAGCTGACCGATCCCGACCGTAAAGGTCTCGGTGTAGGTGTGGGTACCGGACACGCCGGGAACCGTGCGCGGGTTCATCGTCGTCGAGGCCGGGGCGCGGCCTTCCTCAAACCAGCTACCGCCAATGCGGTCGTAGGCAAGCTCGACCTTCCAGTCAGCCCCGACGAAGCCGGCAATTGCGCCGTCCTGCGTCCAGGTGACCTTGACGTCAAACGGCTTCGTGGAGTCCACGGTGTTGTTCGAGGCGAGGGGGTTACCGCTCGGCTCGACGAGGGTCATGGTCACGTCACCGTCGAAGGCAGACGGAGCGTAGATATTGCCCAGGCCGTCGTATTCAATCTTGCTCATTGGAGCGTTCCTTTCTCACGGTTGATGGAGCGTCCGAAGTTGGCCGCTCCCGGCACCGGATCTCGATGCCGGGGTCAGCCTCTCGGATCGCACCAGCACCGCCTATTCTCCGAAGCGGTGAATCCCTCACCTCCCATCGCCCCGACTACCGGTCAAGATCTCCCAGGTCGACAAGGCCAGCCTGGACCGCGACTTGCACAAGACGGAGT
>JAYTJO010000361.1:0-2398 GCA_043730975.1 Thermoleophilia bacterium
GGACGCCGACCTCGATGCGCTCGTCCGGCGCGTCGGTCGGTGCGCCTATGATCTCGGCGCTCGAGAAGGGTGGCGGGTAATCCGCGGCCCGAATCGCGGTTGCCGAGGTGCCCTTGGCCACGCTCGCCTCTCTAGCCTTTGCGCGCCCGCACGAGCTCGGCGAGCTTCGGGGCGACCGCGTTCAGGTCGCCGACGACGCCGAAGTCGGCGAAGTCGAAGATGGGCGCGTTCGGATCCTTGTTGATCGCCACGATCGCACCGGAGTTCTGCATGCCCACCTTGTGCTGGATCGCGCCCGAGATCCCGAGCGCGATGTAGAGCTTCGGCGAGACGGACTTGCCGGTCTGGCCGACCTGGGTGGAGTACGGGTACCAGCCCGCGTCGACCACGGCTCTCGTCGCGGCAACTGCTCCGCCGAGCGCGGCTGCAAGATCCTCCGCCAGCTTGAACCCCTCGGGCGCGCCGAGACCACGGCCTCCGGCAACGATCACGTCTGCCTCCTCGATCGAAGGGCCGCTCGCCTGCTCCCGAGCCTGCTCGACCATGCGCGCGGCCGTCGAATAGTCCCTGAGCGTCACGGCGACATCGTGGACGGTCGCTGCGCCTCCCGTCTCAACGGGCTCGAACGCGCCCGATCGCACGAGTGCGATCCGGGGTGTGCTCGTCCACCCGACCGTGACGAGGACCGTGTCGCCGAGTGCCGGCCGCCTGGCGGTGAGCTCGCCTCCCTCGATTGCGAAGTCGGTGACGTCCCAGTTGAGCCCGGCGTCGAGTCGTGCCGAGAGACCTGCGGCGACGTCGGCCGAGAGGACGGAGGCAGCAAAGAGGATGTTGGACGCCCCGGACGCGGCAACGACCGCTTCGAGCGCGTCGACGCGCGGCTGCGGGAGCGGCGCGTCGAACTCGGGCCCGTCGACGGCGTAGACCGTGGCCACGCCGAACGCACCAGCGCCCGCCGCGACATCGGCAACGCCGTGCCCGACGACGACACCTGCGACGTCACCGCCGACAGCGAGCGCCCGTGCGAGGACGCCGAGCGAGCCCTTCTGGATCGCTCCGTCGTGATGCTCGAGGAAGACGAGGGTGGTCACAGCAACTTCCTCTCCGAGAGCCAGTCGACGAGCTGCTCCGCCGCGGAGCCGTCGTCCTCGATCTTGATCTGGTTGCCCTTTGCCGGAGGCGGCGCGAGTGCGAGCACGCTCGTCCGCGATCCGGCGGCCCCGACGCGGTCAGCGTCGGCTCCGACATCTGCGAGAGAGAGCGACTCGGCGGGCTTGGATTTGGCGCCCATGATGCCCTTCAACGAGGGGTAACGCGGCTCGTTGATCGCGTCCGAGACGGCGACGACTGCCGGCAGCGGCGCCGAGATGACGTCGTAGCCGAACTCCGTCTGCCGCTTCCCCGTCACCGACGACGCCTCGACCTGAAGGTCGGCCACCTGGGAGATCATGGGGCTTTGCAACCGGTCGGCGACGGCGGCCCAGAGCACGGCACCGTCGGAATCCGATGACTGCTGTCCGAAGAGCACGAGATCGGCGCTCTCTCGCTCGAGACCCTTCGCGAGTGCGTAGCTCGTGGCAACGAGGTCGGAGCCGGCGGCTGCCTCGTCCGTGATGAGAACGGCACGGTCAGCGCCCATCGCGAGAGCCTTGCGCAGCGAATCGAGCGCTTTCGTCGGCCCGAACGACACGACGACGATCTCGCCTCCGTGGGCCTCCTTGATCCGGAGTGCCTCCTCGACGGCGTTGACGTCGGTGGCGTTCAGCGCACCTTCCCCCGACCGGTCGAGCCGGTTGGTGGCAGGGTCGAGCTTTCGCGCGGACGTTGCGTCGGGAACCTGCTTCACACAGACGGCGATCTTCACGACGAGAGACTAGCCGTCGCCGGGAGCGGAAGAGCGTCGAGGGACTCTGGTAGGCTCCGGCCCTTCGAGCGCGAATCGGAGACGGTGAAGTCCGTTTCCCGACCCAGGATGCGAATTCACCGGATCACAGCCCGAGGAGTCCTTCTCCTCTCACTCCTTCTGGCGCTCAGCCTGGCGGTCGCATCGGCTTCGTCTGCATTGAACGATCCTGTCGACCCGCCCAGCGGCACGAAGCCGATCATCTTCCCGATCGCCGGTGCGGCGAAGTACTTCGCCGACTGGGGCGATCCACGCGGTCAGGGGCGGCACGCGGGCAACGACATTCTGACGACGTGGCGCTCTCCGGCCGTCGCCGCCGAGGACGGGAAGATCAGGCTGTGGACGACCTCATCGCGCGCCGGGTGCATGCTCTACCTCTTCGGCGCGAGCGGCACGACCTACCTCTACATCCATCTCAACAACGACCTCACGGCGAAGCGTGACAACGGCGGCAAGTGTGTTCCAGGTGTTGCCTACGCGAAGGGCCTCAAGACA
>JAYTJO010000362.1:0-6895 GCA_043730975.1 Thermoleophilia bacterium
TGCGATGTGGGACGCCCAGGCGCCCGCGCTGGCCGAGCGCTTCCGGCTGCTCCAATACGACACGCGCGGCCACGGCGGGTCCGAGGTGCCGCCGAGCCCCGGCGAGGCATAGCCTCGCCCGCCACCAACGCCTTGGCTGCCCACGCGGGCGACGCTGCACGGCGCCGAGGCGCCGTTTCGCATAGCCCCTACGCGCGCGTCTAGAAGAGCTTCTGGAGCTTCAAGGCAGCACCCATGTCGCCCTTGATCTTGAGCTTGCCGGTCATGTAGGCAGTGGTTGGATTGGCCTCGCCGCGTGAGATCTTCATCAGCGTCTCCTCGCTCGCCGAAATCGTGCAGTCGGCGTTGTGATCGCCTTCCTCGACGGACACGGCCCCATCCGTGACAATGACGGTCCAGATGCCGACGTCGGCGATGTCAAAGGCGAACCTGTTGTTCATGCCCGCCGTCTTCGCGGGGTCGACCTTCGAGGGGAGCGCGTCGAAGAACTCGTGCACGGTCATTGAATCTCCTTGTCGATGGATAGGTCCGCGTTCAGGGAAATAGTGCCGTTTTGTCGCGAAACGGTCGACCGGTACCCCGTAGGGGAGATGGCGCAGCCTCTCCCGGGAGCGAAGAATCCCGCTCCAGCCTCAGGGGCAAACCGACGTAACGTTGCGAGAAACGGCACTAGTCGAGCAGAGGGTATGCGGAGGCGGGCGCGGTCGCAACCGGTGCTGCGACCGCGGGCGCCGGAAGGAAGAAGCAGAGGCCGACGCCGAACAGGGGGGCAAATGCACAACAGATGAGCGCTGTCTCGAGATCGACCGCGTCGGCGATTCCACCGAGCGCCACCGCAGCGATGCCGCCGAGACCCATCGCCAGGCCGATCGAGAGCCCCGAAGCCATCCCAACGTGCTCCGGCAGGTACATCTGGCTCAGCACCATCGTGAGCCCGAACGTGCCGACGACACAGATGCCAACGAGCATCAAGGCGAGCGCGCCAACGACGCCGCCGACGAGAACGAAGACGAGGATCGCCGGTGTCAAGATCGCCTGAGCGACGAGCAGCGTTCGCCGGAGGCCGAACCGGTCGGCGATCGGCCCGAGGGCCAACGTCCCGACCGCGCCGGCGACTAGCATCAGCGACAGCATTCGGTTGCCGTCGGACTCCGAATTGCCGAGCGACACGACCCACAGCGGCACAAAGGTCAGAAGGCCGAACCAGGCGACGCTGCGGAGCCCGATCACACCACCGAGGATGACCATCGCATGCACATCGTCCTTGCCCGCAACCGCGCTTCCCGGTGCCCGTGGCTCGGGGCGTAAGCGCGAGAGGTACGGGAGCACGGAAAAGACGGCGACCGCACCCAGAATCACGGGAATCGACGCGAGAAGGCCACCGAGACCAAGACCGAGCCAGAGGACGAGCGGCGTCAGGATGATGGGTCCGAGGGCATAGCCCGTGTTCCCCCCGATGTTGAACAGGGACATCCCACTCGCACGCTTGCGTCCGCTCGCAAAGACCGCGAACTTTGCCCCCTCGGGATGGAAGGCTGCGATCCCAAGGCCCGAGAGGAAGACAAGGATCACGAGAAGGCCGTAGCTCGGAGCCACGGCGGCGAGACCGATTCCCACGCCTGCGAGACCGACCCCGGCCGGTAGCAGCCAGAGTGCACCGCGCTTGTCCGACCAGAGACCGAACAGCGGCTGCGTGAGAGATGATGAGGCAAGAGCGGCGAGCATCAGCACAGCCGTGAGCGTGTAATTGAGGTCGAACTTGACCGCGAAGAACGGCAGCATCGCAGGAACCGCGCCGGAGGCGAAGTCGGTCGCGAGATGACCGCCAGAAAGCGCGGCCATTCCTCTGCGGTCGATCGATTCACTCATCGAACCAGTGTATTCGTGAGAGGCACCGGCGCTACCCCGCCCGAGTGGTGAAGATCTCTCTCACGGCAGCGTCGAAGCACGGAGCCAAAGAGGTAGTCTCCCGGAACAACGTTCTCGAGTTCATGGAGGAGGGCCGGTGTCCAAGCTAGGGGTCTGTGTCGGTATCGCCGCGATGTTGGCGGCTGCGGTGGCAGCGGGCTGCGGCGACTCTAGCTCGAGCACCGAGACCGTGACGACGACAGCCGGAGCGAACGAGAGGCTGACGACCGCTCAGTGGGAGGAGTACCAGACCTCCGGTACCGCGCTGAAGGAGGCCAACGTGGCAGCAACGGCGACGCTCGCGAAGTGCTCTGCCACGTCAGGCTTCCAGGACTCCGCCGACCTGCAGGCGTGCGTCGGTGACACCTTCACGACCCTGGCGACAGCGACGGGGGACACCTACGACACCGTCGAGGGCTTCCAGGACACCGTCTCGGGCGCCTGCGCGACCGCGCTCGCTGCCTACCTCAACAACCTTGGCACGTTCCGGGCCTCGGCCGCCCAGATGCAGACGACGATCGATAGCGCGACTCTCGCCGGGTATCCGGCGGCGTCGCAGGATCTCCAGGTCTCGCTCACGTCGGGCAAGAGCGAGGCGGAGACGTTCGAGCAGGACTGCGCGCCCGTCTGATTCGACGCACAGCCGCGTTGGGGTCGAGCTTCGCGGCGAAGCATGGTGGCATCGCGAGCCGGGCTCTCACAGCTAGCGTGACGCGATGGCCGTGATCGAAGCAGAAGGGCTCGTGAAGGTGTACCGCTCGCGAAAGAGCGAGGTGCGCGCGCTCGACGGCGTCGATCTCGAGGTGCAGGAGGGAACCGTGCTCGGTCTGCTGGGGCCGAATGGCGCGGGCAAGACGACGACGGTGCGCATCCTTGCGACGCTGCTCCGCGCCGATGCCGGCCGCGCGACCATCGCCGGCCTCGACGTAGCCCGTGACGCGCAGGCGGTGCGGCGCCTGATCGGCCTCTCGGGACAGTACGCAGCCGTGGACGAAAACCTGACGGGTCGCGAGAACCTCTGGATGTTCGGGCGTCTCTATCAGCTCGGCTCGGCCGAAGCCAAGCGGCGCGCCACCGAGCTACTGGCCCAGTTCGACCTCGAGGAGGCCGCCGACCGCGTCGCGAAGACGTACTCCGGCGGTATGCGCCGGCGTCTCGATCTCGCTGCCGCGCTGATCGGCCGCCCAGGGCTTCTCTTCCTCGACGAGCCAACGACCGGGCTCGACCCGCGCAGCCGCCTCGGGATGTGGGATGTGATCCGGAGTCAGGTGCGGCAGGGGACGACGCTCCTTCTGACGACGCAGTACCTGGAGGAGGCCGACGAGCTCGCAGACGAGATCGCCGTCGTCGATCACGGCAGGATCATCGCGCGCGGCACGGCCGACGAGCTGAAATCACAGGTCGGCGGCGAGCGGATCGAAGTCGTCGTCCACGACCGCAGCCTTCTCAGCCACGCAGCAGAGATGCTGGCGCCCGATGGCTCAGCCACGATCGACGAGCACACGCGGAAGCTGACGATCGCGGCCGAGGGCGGCGCCCGGCAGCTCGTCGACGTCGTGCGCCGACTCGGGGACGAGGCTATCGCGATCGACGACGTCGGGCTGCGCCGCCCAACCCTCGACGACGTCTTCCTGGCTCTTACGGGTCATGCCGCCGAGGAAGAGGCTGCCATGGACGAGGCAACGGGGAAGGCCCGATGACCGCCCTCCGTCTCGCCGTCGCCGACGGCCTCGTGATCAGCTGGCGCAACCTGAAGCGCATCCCGCGGATTCCGGAGCTCGCGATCTTCGCGATCCTCCAGTCGATCATGTTCGTGCTGCTCTTCGCTTTCGTCTTCGGCGGAGCGATCCCACTTCCCGGCGGCGGCTCGTACAGCGAGTTCCTGATGCCCGGGATCTTCGTGCAGACCCTTGCATTCGCCTCGATCACGACCGCGATTGCGGTCGCGGACGACATGACCAAGGGTCTGATCGACCGGTTCCGGTCGCTGCCGATGGCGCGCTCGGCCGTCCTCAGCGGCCGCACCTTCGCCGACATCCTGTACAACGCCGGCATCCTGATCGTGCTGATGCTGACGGGCCTCGCTGTCGGCTGGCGGGTCACCAACGGGGTCTACGACTTCATGGCCGCGATCGCGCTGCTGCTCTTCTTCACCTACGCGATGGCCTGGATCGGGGTGTATCTCGGACTCGTCGTCCCCACGGTCGAGGTCGCGCAGCAGCTCGGCTTCCTGATCATCTTCCCGGTCACCTTCCTCTCGAACGCCTTCGTCCCCACCGAGACGCTGCCGGCGGCGCTGCAGCCGATCGCAGACTGGAACCCCGTCAGCGCCCTGGCCGGGGCCACCCGTGAGCTGTTCGGCAACCCGAACCCCTATGCGTCGGGCTCGTGGCCGGGTGAGCACGCGATACTGCTGTCGGTGATCTGGACGGTCGTCCTGCTCGCAATCTTCATGCCGCTCGCGATCCGCAAGTACCGCGCGATCGACCGCTGACCGCGGCCTCCTTGAACGCCGGCGAAGCATTCGTTGGCGGCTGGGAGGCCGCAGGTAGATGGATGGGGCAGCGTCTGGCTCGCTCAATGATCACACGGCGGTTGATTCGTACACTCGTTTCCCGAGGAGGAACCTGCCGGTAGCATCGCCTCGCGTGGACTTTGACCTCTCTTCCGAGCACGAGCTGTTTCGCGACACGGTTCGCGCGTTCGCGCTCGATCGCGTCGGCCCCGTGGCCGAGGAGCTCGACCGCGAGGGGCGCTTCCCGTACGAGCTCGTCGCAGAGATGGCTGCCCTTGGGCTGATGGGGATCCCGTTTCCCGAGGAGCTCGGGGGTGCGGGCGGCGACACGCTCGCGTACGCGATCGCCATCGAGGAGCTCGCCCGGATCGACTCGTCGGTCGCGATCACACTCGCTGCGCATACGTCGCTCGGCACGATGCCGATCTACCTCTTCGGCAACGAGGAGCAGAAGGAGCGGTGGATCCCCCCGCTCGCGCGCGGTGAGCGCCTCGCTGCGTTCGGGCTGACCGAGCCCGAGGCCGGCTCGGACGCCGGCGCGACCCGGACGACTGCAACCCCCACGGACGGCGGTTGGTCGATCAACGGCTCCAAGGCGTTCATCACCAACTCGGGCACCGACATAACGCAGTGCGTGACGATCACGGCCCTGACCGGCGAGGGCGAGATCTCGAATCTCGTGGTCGAGAACGGAACACCCGGGTACGAGATCTCTGCACCGTTGCACAAGATGGGCTGGAAGGCGTCCGATACGCGGGCCCTCTCGTTCGCCGACTGCGTCGTTCCCGCCGAGAACCTCCTCGGCGACCGCGGCCAGGGCTTCTACCAATTCCTCCAGATCCTCGACGGCGGCCGGATCTCCGTCGCCGCGATGAGCGTCGGGCTCTCGCAGGGCGCGTACGATCTTGCGTACGCATACGCGCGTGAACGCCGTCAGTTCGGCAAGCCGATCTCGTCCTTCCAGGCGATCCAGTTCAACCTTGCGGACATGGCAACGGAGATCGAAGCGGCCCGCGGGCTCGTCTGGAAGGCGGCCTGGCTCAAGGATCAGGGTCGCCCCTTCGCCCTGGCCGCAGCGATGGCCAAGCTCTACACGGGCGAGCTCTCGAACCGTGCCGTGAATGCGTCGCTGCAGATCCACGGAGGCTACGGCTTCATGGACGAGTTCCCGATCTCTCGTCTCTATCGCGATCAGAAGATCCTCGAGATCGGCGAGGGAACGAACGAGGTTCAGCGGATGGTGATCGCGCGGCAGCTCGGCTTGCCGTGAGGCGTGCTCTCGTCGTTCTCGCGGCCGCCCTGATCCTTCCCGCGGGCGCCGCGGCGCATGTCACGGTCGCACCGCCGTTCGTCGAGGAGGGAGTAGCGACAGAGATCTCACTCACCGTCCCGAACGAGCGTCCACCCCACGCAACGGTGGCCGTCAGCGCCACGATGCCGGCGGGCATCTCGATCGAGTCGGCGGCTGCGCCGGAGGGATGGAGCGCGACAGTCAACGGCTCCATGGTGACCTGGTCGGGCGGACGCATCGAGGGCCGTGGCGAGACTGCATTCTCCCTTCGCATCCTGGCGGATGTGAGCCCAGGGACGTACGCGGTCGCAGCGAGTCAGTCCTACGACGATGGGGCGACGGTTCAATGGAAGAGCGACCTGAGCGTGCTCCCTGCCGCCGGGGCTGCCGCACCCGAGGGGCGTTCCTGGCCCGCGATCGCCGCGGCTATCGCCGGGATCGTCGTCCTCGCCGGCAGCCTGTTCATCGTCCGTCTGCTGCGCCGGAGATCACTTCAAGTGAGATAGCGGGACCGGGTGCTACGGTCGATTCGTGATCTTCCACCAGTTCCTCAATGACGACCTGGGATGTGCGTGTTACCTGATCGGTGACGAGGAAGCGGGGATCGCCGTAGTCGTCGATCCGCCGTTTGCGATCGAGCCGGTGGTTGCCGAGGCAGAGCGACATGGTCTCGCGATCGTGCGCACGATCGAAACGCACACGCACGCCGACCACGTCTCGGGGCATGGTCGCCTCGCGCTCGAGCATGGGATCCCGGTGAGCGTGCATGCGGATGCCGGCGTCGACTACCCGAACGACCCGATGCATGACGGTGACGAGATCGCGGTCGGCGCAGTCACGCTCGGTGTGATCCACTCACCGGGGCATCGACCGGAACATTGCTGCCTCACCGTTGTCGACAACTCGCGTGGAGGCGAGCCCTGGCTCGTTCTCACCGGCGACTCGCTCTTCGTCGGAGACGCGGCCCGTCCAGACCTCGCCGTTGCAGCACAGGAAGGCGCCGAGGGCCTCTTCTATTCGCTCCAGCGGCTGCTCGAGCTCGATGACGGCGTCGAGGTGTTCCCCGGACACATCGCCGGCTCGCTCTGTGGCAAGTCGATGAGCTCCAAACCGTCGACGACGATCGGCTTCGAGCGCCGGTTCAACCCGTCGCTCCAGATCACGGACGTCACTGCGTTCAT
>JAYTJO010000363.1:0-1994 GCA_043730975.1 Thermoleophilia bacterium
GGAGCCGGGAGGAGCCAGTCGCGCCGCTCCGCTGACCACGCCGGAGGATCGAAAGGCACCTCGACGTACGGCACCGTCGAGAACGCGAGCGCGGCGTGCAGATTGACGAGCAGGCCGTAGCCGTTCGACCACGTGTGCGGAGACCACGAGCGACCCATCAGATCCGCGAGCCCGGCGGCGCGACGGCAGCCGCCGATCCCGAGCGAGAGGACGACGTCGCACTGCAGAATGTCGATGTCGCCCCGGACGACGAGGTCGCGCGCCTCCTGGGCCGAGCGCACCATCTCGCCCGCGGCAAGTCGAAGGCTCGTCAGGCGACGCAGCGCGGCGTAGCCGTCCACGTCATCCGTTCGCAACGGCTCCTCGAGCCAGTAGATCCCGAGTGGCTCGAGCGCACGCGCGACCTGGGCCGCTGTCGCGACGTCCCAGCGTGGTTCGAGGTCACCGGGCATCCGCCAACCCTGGTTGGCATCGACCATGATCTCGAGATCCCTCCCCACGGCGTCGCGCACAGCTTCGACGACGGCCACGTCGTCGCGCCAGTCCGCGTGATGGAAACGAATCTTGACTGCCCGGACTCCGGCGTCGCGAAGCGCCACGCACCGACTGGCGCGCTCGTCGGGCTCGACCAGCTCGCCGCTCGACGCGTACGCGAGAAGACGGTCGGAGCGACCGCCAAGGAGTTTCCAGACGGGTTGCCCAGTCGCCTTGCCGACGAGATCCCAGATTGCGGCCTCTGCGATCCAGGGGCGGCTGCCGTGGAAGTCGACGGTCTCCCCGATCTCGCGGACGATCTCCGTGCGGAGCGGATCGAGGCCGAAGAGAAGCGACTCGAGCTGGGCTCGATCCGGCAGCGCATCCCCGCTCGCCCAGCCCGAGAGCCCTTCGTCGGTGTGCACGCCGACGAGCGTTGCCACCTGATGGTCACGCGGGACGGGATCCCAGGCTGCGCGGAACGGCGGGTCGAAGTCGACGCGGTAGCGCCGGGTCTCGACGGCTGTAATCCGCATCAACTGCCGCCGTAGAAGGGATTCGTGAGCGTGTCTCGTTCGGCGACCAGGCGCGAGGCGGCGTCGGGATCACGGCCCTGCACGCACATTCCGACGGCCTTGCGGACTGCGACGCGAGCAGCTTCACGAACGGCAGTCTCATCCTCGGCGTTGCCGGCCACCCAGATGGCGACGAGCACGAGGAGGTCGCCCGTCGCCTCGATCAGGCCGTCGGCAACCGCGTCGAGCACGCCCTGGCCGATGCCGAGCTGAGCGGCACCCCAGGTGATCGTCTCGTGGTGTGAGTCCGTTGCGGTCGCCTTGTTCATCATCAGCGTCGGCGGCCAGATCGGCTCGTACTCCCGCTGCGACGGGCCGACGCAGCAGAGCACCGGCGTGTGCCCCGGAGACGGGTGCGCGAACATCGAGAGCGCCGCTGCCGCAGTCGGGCTACCGCGACGTGCGAGGACGACGTTCACATGGGTGCCGTTGGGTGAGAGCCCACCCCAGCCTTCGCCGATGCGACCGTCGAGGTCGCCGAGGCTCGCGGCGCTCATGCGGGTGTCAGATCGAGGACGACACGCAGCGCCTCGCCGGACTGCATCAGCTCGAAGCCGCGCGCCACGTCGTCGAGCGGGAGGCGATGTGAGATGAGGCGATCGAGCGGGAGTCGCCCGGCGCGATATGCATCGAGCGTTGTAGGAAAGTCCCGATCGGGCTTGGACGAACCGTAGATCGAGCCGAGGATCCGCCGCTCCATCCGGGCGATCGTGACCGCCGGGAGCGTCAGGGTCGAATCCTCCCGGGGGATCCCGATCAGCACAGCGGCTCCGCGTTCGCGCGTCGAGAGGAACGCGGCGGTCATTGCCTCGGGCCGACCCGTCGCCTCGATCGCATAGTCGACGCCGCCGCCCGAGGCCTCCCGAACGGCCTCTGCGGTCGCTTCTGCCGAGCCGGCCCAGAGAACGCCGTCGGTTGCGCCGAAGCCGCGAGCCGCCTCGAGCT
>JAYTJO010000364.1:0-8010 GCA_043730975.1 Thermoleophilia bacterium
GTGCTCGAAACGATCGCCCGAGACGGGGAGCTCGACGGACGAACCTCGCTCTTCATCTTGCCCGGCTTCGACTTCCGACGCGTTGACGCACTGCTGACGAACTTTCACCTGCCACGCTCGACGCTCCTCGCACTCGTGATGGCCTTCGCAGGCGTCGACGCCATCCGCGATCTCTACCAACTCGCGATCAAGGAGGAGTACCGTTTCTACTCCTTCGGTGATGCGATGCTGATCCTGTGACCGCGACGTGCTTCACCCTCGAGGCGACGGACGGTGCGGCTCGCGCGGGAACCGTGCACACCGCCCACGGCGACATCCCGACCCCGGCCTTCATGCCCGTCGGAACGAAGGCGACGGTGAAGACGCTTCATCCCGATGAGGTCAGAGATACCGGCGCCGCCGTGATGCTCGCCAACACCTACCATCTCCATTTCCGGCCCGGCGAGGAGCTGATCGAGGAGCTCGGCGGCCTGCACGCGTTCTCGGGCTGGAGCGGGCCGATCCTGACCGACTCGGGCGGATTCCAGGTCTTCTCGCTTCGTGACACCCTTCTTGCCGTCGATGACGGTGGCGTGACGTTCCGCTCGGTCTACGACGGCGTCGCCGAGCGCTTCACGCCGACAGGTGTGGCCGAGATCCAGCGGCGGCTCGGGAGCGACATCGCGATGTGCCTGGACATCTGCCCACCGGCCGGCGCGACGCGCGCCGAGCACGAGGACGCCGTCAGGCGCACGACGCTGTGGGCAGAGCTACAGGCCGATGCTCCGCGTGCCCCGGGTCAGCTGCGATTCGGGATCGCCCAGGGAGGAACGGATCCGGAGCTCCGGCGGCGCTCGATCGAGGAGATCGTGGCGCTCGAATTCGACGGCAACGCTCTCGGCGGGCTCGCCGTCGGCGAGAGCCGCGTCGAGATGCTCGAGACGGTCGGCTGGTCGGCGCCACTCCTGCCCGTCGATCGTCCGCGCTACTTCATGGGGCTCGGGGACATCGAAGGCATCATCGGTGTGATCGCCGCAGGAATCGACATGTTCGATTGCGTGTTGCCCACCCGGAATGCACGGACGGGAACAGCGATGACGATGACCGGGCGAATGAACCTCCGCAATGCTCGCTATGCGCGCGATCCGCGTCCGCTCGAGTCGGAGTGTGGCTGCCCGGCCTGCACCGGTTTTTCCCGCGCATTCCTCCGTCATCTCGTCAATCAGAACGAGATTCTCGGGCTCCGACTCCTTTCTCTGCATAATCTATGGCTCGTTCATCGACTTACCGCGGACGCGCGGGATGCGATTCGCCGCGGAGTCTTCGACGACTTCCGGGCGGCTACGCTCTCCCGGCTCACGCGTGACCCTCAGGAGGATTCGTGGATGCACTCCCGATCATAGTTCTGCTCTTCGGACTCATGTACTTCCTCATGATCCGTCCCCAGCGCGCGAAGGCGCAGGCGCAACAGCGTCTGCTCAGTGCCGTCGAGGTAGGGGACGAGGTGCTCACGGTCGGAGGTATCTACGGCATCGTCCAGGAGCTCGAGCCCGACGAGGACGGGGGAGACCTCGTGGTCGAGATCGCCGACGGCATCCACGTTCGGATCGCGCGGAAGGCGGTCGCCACGGTCGTGAAACCCGAGGACGACGAGGAGGACGACGAGGAGTCCGACGAAGATGACGGCGAGGACGACTCGAGCGATGACATCATCGACGGCGAGGCCGAAATCGTCGAGGATGCGGCCGAACTGCCGCCGGGAGGGGTAGCGGAGGTTAACGACGAACAAGTTTCTGTAAATCCGGGTGGTGCAGAGGGACCGGCACCACCCGAGCGCAGCTAGCCTTCTCGCCGCACACATGACCCACCGCAGAGCCATCGTTGTCGTTGCCATGGTCGTCGCCGCACTTGTCGGCGTCGGCCTCATGGTCGCGCCCTCGTCGCCGTTCCATCAGACGCCCACCCTGGGCCTTGATCTTCAGGGCGGTCTCGAGATCACGAAGCAGGCTGTGCCGCCGAAGGGCCGCGAGCTCACAAAGGAGGATCTCGACCGGTCAGTGACGATCATGCGCGACCGCGTCGACCGCCTCGGTGTCTCCGAGCCGGAGATCAGGACGCAGGGCGACGATCAGATCACGATCCAGCTCCCGGGCGTCAAGAACCCCGAGGCGGCCGCGAAGATCATCGGCAAGACCGCTCAGCTCGAGCTCTACGACCTCGAGACGAGCCTCGTCTCGCCTTCGGTCGACATCAACGGAAATCCACAGCCGCGCGATTCGGTCTATGCGCTCCTCGCAGGGCAGCAGACGCTCGTCGACGGTGAGTCCGACCAGTGGTGGCTGTTCGACAAGAAGAAGAAGCTCGTTGCCGGTCCGGTCTCGACGAAGGAGAAGGCGCTCAGCAACGTCGACGGCAAGGTACCCGACGGGTACAAGCTCCTCGGAACCCCGAAGGACACCGTTGTGATCTCCTGCGGCGTTCAGGCCGCCGTTTGCCCCGGCGTGAACACGGCGCCAACCGAGACCTCGTACTACCTCTTCAAGTACACGCCGCCGACCGTGCCGCAAATGACAGGGGCGGACCTCAAGCTCTCCGGCACGAGACAGGACTTCGACACGCAGTCGAACCAGCCGATCGTCTCCCTCGAGTTCACGAACAAGGGCAGTGACAGGTTCCAGGAGATCACGCGGAACGAGTACCTGCGCGGGAAGCTCCGGAACGCACCGCAGCACTTCGCGATCGTGCTCGACCGCGAAATCAGGTCGTGGCCACAGATCGATTACACCGACAGCAGCCTCTCCGGCGGGATCTCCGGGAATGCCCAGATTTCCGGGATCGGGGATATCCAGGAGGCGAAGGATTTGGCGCTCGTGCTTCAGACAGGCGCGCTTCCCGTGAACTTCGTCACGCTCGACCAGACCGCTATCTCGGCCACGCTCGGGAAGGACTCGCTCGACGAGGCCAAGACAGCAGCGATCGTCGGGTTGCTCCTCGTCGCGCTCTTCCTGCTCGTCTTCTACCGCTTCCTCGGGCTCGTCGCGGTGCTCGGGCTCGGTATCTACGCAGCGTTTCTCTACGCCGCGATCCTCCTCTTCAACGTGACGCTCACGCTCCCCGGCTTCGCCGGCCTCGTGCTGACGCTCGGTGTCGCCGCCGATGCGAACGTCGTCATCTTCGAGCGCATCAAGGAAGAGGCGCGAGCCGGGCGCAGCGTCAAGGCGGCGATCCAGACGGGCTACACGAAGGGCTTCGCGACGATCGTCGACGCGAACGTCGTCACCGCGATCACGGCGCTCGTGCTCTTCGCCGTTGCGACGTCGTCCGTGCGCGGCTTCGCTCTCATGCTTCTGATCGGCACCGCGATCTCGATGCTGACCGCGGTGCTCGCGACGCGCGCGTTCCTGTCGCTACTGGCCGACTCGAAGTTCCTCAACAACCCCAAGGTGATCGGTACCTCGGGAGGCGGCATTCCGGCCTGGCTGAAGATCGACTTCATCGGCAAGCGTCGGCTCTGGGCAGGGCTCTCGGCGACCGTGCTCACGATCTCCGTGCTCTCGATCGCGATCCTGCAGCTCAATCTCGGGATCGACTTCAAGGGTGGTACCCAGATCGGCTTCACGACACCGGCGCCGACATCGCTCACGCAGGTACGCCTCCAGGCCGCCAAGGTCGGTCAGGCGAACGCTGTCATCCAGGGTCGCGGCCCGTCCACGAACGACCAGTACAAGAGCTTCCAGATTCGCACCGAGACGTTGACGACCGACGAATCGGCCGAACTCACGGCCAACCTGAAGAAGACCGTGAATGCGGACGCGTTCGGGATCAAGAACGTCTCGGCGAGCTTCGGAAAGCAGATCGCGAAGAGCGCCATTCTGGCGATCATCGTCTCGCTGCTCCTGATCGTCGGCTACATCTCGCTGCGATTCCAGTGGCAATTCGCCGTGCCCGCGATCGTCGCGCTCGTGCACGACGTCCTGATCACGATCGGGATCTACGCGCTCCTCGGCCGGGAGGTGACGACCGCCACGGTCGCCGCGGTGCTCACGGTGCTCGGGTACTCGATCTACGACACGATCATCATCTTCGACCGGATCAGGGAGAACATCCCGCTGATGAAGCGCGGGTCGTTCCGCCAGATCACGAACGTCTCGCTCTGGGAGACGATCCCTCGGTCGCTCGCAACGACGTTCATCACGCTGCTTCCGATCGTCTCCCTCCTGATCTTCGGCGGCGCGACCCTGAACGACTTCGCGTTCGCGCTCTTCATCGGCATCGCCTCGGGTGCCTACTCGTCGATCTTCGTTGCGGCTCCGCTGCTCGACTGGATCAAGGAGCGTGAGCCCGAGTACGCGCGGCGCAAGCACGAGGAGACCGGGGAGATCCAGTCCGTTGGTGGGACGGTCATCCTCGACGCGTCGTCGGCGACGCTCGTCGCAGAAGCGGCCGAGCTGCTGGCGCCGGAGTCGGCTCCCGAGGCGGCCGCGCCCGCAGAGCCGGCCGATTCCTCCGCCCGCGACCGTCGGCGTGCTCGTCGCTCGAACCGCCCGCACGGCCGCGCCCGCTAGTCCGGCTTCTTCGGCGGCAGTACAATCAGGCCGATGAACGAAACCGGGACACCCGCGCCGCACTCGCTCGAGCAGCTCGCTCTTGCAGCGCTCGGGTGGGCGTCACTCACCGTCGAGGCCTCGGAGGCGCTTGCCGATGACCTTGCGCGTCGGGTCGGCATCGAGCGGGAAGAGATGCGCAGTGCGGTCAGGGACACCGTCGCGAGCTGGCGGGCGGAGGCAGAGAAGCTGGGCTCGCTTCCGTCGGGCACGGCCGACAAGGCGTTCGAGCGGCTCGGCGTCGTCCGCCGCGACGAGGCCGACGATCTCGCGCTTCGCGTCGCGCAGCTCGAGCATCGTGTCCGGTTGCTCGAGAAGCCGATCACCTAGCCGGAACGGCTTCTTCCCGCGACACTATGACGATGGAGACCGCGCGCCCCCAGCGGAGAATCGGCCGGCTGTCGGAGATCGGTCGTGTCGCGACGCGACACGGCTTCGGCTATCTGGTCGACCGCCGACGGAGCAACGACAGCACCCAGCTCGCCGACCGGGGACGCCGTCTGCGCGAGATGCTCGATGAGCTCGGCCCGACGTTCGTGAAGTTCGGGCAACTGCTTTCGACGCGCCCGGACGTGATGCCACCCGACATCATCGTCGAGCTACGGAGGCTGCAGGACGACGTCACGCCGATCGCCTTCGCCGAGGTTCGGCGGGTCGTCGAGGAGGAGATCGGCCTGACGATCGAGCAGGCCTTCCTTTCGTTCGATGAGGCGCCGCTCGCTGCCGCCTCGATCGGTCAAGTGCACAGGGCCACGCTGCCAACCGGCGACGAGGTTGTGGTCAAGGTGCAGCGCCCCGAGGCTCCGCGCCAGGTGGAGTCGGATCTCCAGCTGATGCGGTCGGCAGCGAAGGTCGTCAAGGAACGGATCCACGCCCTGGACTTCGTTGACTCGGAGGCGCTTGTTGACGAGTTCGCGCGCGCGATTCGCCAGGAGCTCGACTACAACCACGAGGCCCGTAACGCCGAGACGTTCCGGCGCAACTTCGGCGACTCGACCGACGTTCGTGTGCCGAAGGTGATCTGGCGCTACTCGTCCGCGCGTGTGCTGACGCTCGAGTATCTCGAAGGAGTGCAGTTTGCAGATCTCGATCTGGAATCGCGATCCATAGAGGAGCGGCGCGAGCTCGCCTACCGGATGACGGACGCATGGATGACGATGATCTTCCGCCACGGCTTCTTCCACGGCGATCCGCACCCCGCGAACATCCTGCTCCTCGACGACGGCCGGATCGGCCTCGTCGACTTCGGGCTCGCCGGGCGGCTGACGGATGAGGACATGGCGAACCTGACGCGTCTCTTCATCGACGCCGCGACGGAGAATGTCGATGCGCTGCCGCGGCGGCTCGCCGAGCTCGGCCTGCGCTATCCCAAGGAGCGCGAGGACGAGCTCAAGGAGGCGATCGAGGAGCTCTTCTACCGGTACTACGGGTCGAGCGTCTCGGACATCGATCCGATCGAGGTGATCCGTGAAGGTCTCGCCCTCATCTACTCGCTCAACCTGCGCCTGCCAAGCCGCTTCGTCACGCTCGACAAGGCAATCGCCACCCTCGGGGCGGTCGGCGTCGAGTTGTATCCCGACTTCAACGTGTTCGAGGTAGCGAAGCCCTATGCACGCCAACTGATCGCGGAGCGGTTCTCACCGCGGCGGCTGTCGCTGCGCGCCCAGTCCGAGATACGCGAGCTAGGAGGCGTCGCGCGCGAGCTGCCCTACCAGGTGCGCGACGTGATGGAACAGACCCGGCAGGGGCAGCTGACGGTCCAGATCCGGAACCCGGGCTTCGACGACATCACCTACCACATCGACCACGCCGTGAACCGGATCGCCGTAGCGCTGATCGTGCTCGGTGGGCTCGTCGGGTCGGCGATCGTCGGCGCCCTTTCCAACGGCGGCCCTCTGGGCCTGATCGCGTTCGTCGGGTTCGTTCTCTCCGGTGCCTTCGCGGTCTGGCTCGTCTGGGGCATCGTCCGGTCGGGGCGGCTGTAGCGGCGGTTGTTCTCGTAGGGGCGAGGCGCAGCCTCGACCGCGGCCCTACGGCAAGCGCCCGTGCTGGCGCAGCAGCCCGAGCACCGGCTCGTGGGGAAGTGCGCGCACGACTCGTCCCTCACGGCCCGTTGTGTCGATTGCGGCCCAGAGTGCGTTGAGAACAGCCTCCTCCGTCGCCTCGACGACGGCAGCGAAGAGCGGATCGAGGTGGCCGTCAGGCACGCAGAGACGCGTCAGCCGCGTCGGGGGCGAGTCGTCGCGCTCGCTCGCTGCCGTGGAGAACGCGACGAAGATCTCGCCGCTCCCGTGATGGGCGACCGAGCCGGTGCGTGCGAGCCCGAGGCCGGCGCGCCGGGCGAGGCGTTCGAGCTGCGCAGCCTGGAGCGGGGCGTCGGTGGCGACGACCACGATGCAGCTTCCTGCAGGGCGGCGTTGGTCGAGGCCGTCCCCGATCGCGGGAAACACCGGCACGCCGTCGATGCGGAGATCGCGCGCCGAGCCGAAGTTGGCGAGCACGAGCACGCCCACCGTTGCTTCGACCTCGGGCACAAGGCGGCTCGACGAGCCGATCCCGCCCTTCCAGCCGAGCGCCATCATCCCGGTACCTGCGCCGACACATCCCTGCGCGATCTCCCCTCCCTCGGCAGCTACAACCGCGCGCCCGGCGTCCTCGAGCTCGACCTGCACCGTTCGCGCGTCGTTGAGCCAGCTGTCGTCACACTCGCCGACGACGGGGATCACGACGTCGTCGTTGCCGACTCCCGCGTCGGCCGCGCAGGCGACGGCAATCGCGCCATCGAACACCCGCCCGACCGCCATCGTCGAGGTGAGGTAAATCGGCGTCTCGATCAGTCCCCACTCGGAGATCTGAAGGAACCCGGTTAGCTCACCGGCGCCGTTCAGGGCAGTCGCGCCAGCCGGGACGGGGTGGCGGAACGTCGATGTTGCGCTCCCTGGCACGATCGCCGTGACACCAGTGCGGGCTACTCCACGCCCCTCCGGCGGGGACGCCTCGTCGCGGACGACCGTGACATGGCCGACGAGGACACCCTCCACGTCGGTCATCGCGTTTGCGGCACCGGGCTCGAGATGGCCGATCCGCAGGCCGTGCTGTCGGAGTGTCTTCCCGTCCATGGCGACGAGACTATAGGGTCGCCGCCATGGCCCTCTCGATCCCCGTCGTCTGGTCGGACGACCACCGACTGCATGAGCCCGACGCCGAGATCTGGGTGGGTGTCAGGACGCCGGCGGCGGAGGTACCCGAACGTGCCGACGCGATTCGGGCAGCGCTTGCGGGCGCGGGTGCCGGGGTCGTTTCAGCCGCTCGTCACGACGACGCAGCGATCGAGGCGGTGCACGACCCTGCGCTCCTCGCCTTCCTCGCGTCCGCCTGGCGGGACTGGGAGGGAGCGGGATTGCCGGAGGATCCGGGGCAGGACCGT
>JAYTJO010000365.1:0-2155 GCA_043730975.1 Thermoleophilia bacterium
TGCAAGAGTGCGCACGATGAAGGTGACCATGCTCCTCGCGGATTACGTCCAGGTCTCCGACGGAAAGCTCACCGTCGTCGGTGGCGGGTGGTCGCTCACGGGCCCCGACCCGACCCCGTTCGGGATTGCGATCCTCGTGCACGTGCCATGGGATCAGGCAAATCGGCGGCATACCCTACGGCTCGAGCTCGTCGATGCAGATGGTCGTGCCGTGACCGTGCCGGCCGAGGCGAGCGATGATGGCGAAGGGGAACCAGTCGTGTTTCTCAACGACATCGAGTTCGAGGTCGGCCGACCGGCCGGGATCAAGCCTGGCACACCGCTCGAGCTTCCCCTCGCCGTCAACTCCGGCCCGCTTCCGCTCGAGCCGGGGAGTCGTTACGAGTGGCGGCTCTCGATCAACGGTGAGGGCGACGAGGACTGGCGCCTTGCCTTCAGCGTCCGCCCGGAGCCGGAGAACGACCTCTCGTAGGTGCTGGTCCGGTAGCTACTGCGCCCAGGGACTCGGTCGTCCGGTGCCCGGGAGACAGCAATCCGTCGGACAGACGTCGTGGCTCGCGACGTAGCGGCCGACCGAAGGGCGGCCGCTGCCGGCCGTGATCCGCTCCTCGATCAGCGAACGGATCATTCCGACAAAGGCGGGGTGTGTTGACGCGGCCGACGCCCTGACGAGGTCCAGCCCGAGCTCGGCGGCCCTGTCTTTCGCCTCCACGTCGAGGTCGAAGAGAACCTCGAGATGATCCGAGACGAATCCAATCGGTGAGAGGACAACATCTTCGACTCCCTGTGCGACAAGGGCGTCCAGGTGGTCGAGGATATCTGGCTCGAGCCACGGCACGTGGGGCGGCCCACTTCGGCTCTGGTAGACGAGTTCGTAGGCGTCGCAACCGACGGCCTCTGCGACGAGCCGGGCCGACTCCCGCAACTGATGTTCGTAGCGGCACGCCTGGGCCATCGCGAGCGGGATCGAGTGCGCCGTGAACGTGAGGTGGACACTCCGCCCTGGCGGGAAGCGTGCGAGCGCCGTGCGCACGTGATCGGCGTTCGCCTCGATCCAGCCCGGATGGTTGAAGAACGCCCGCGTTCGTAGCACCTCGGGAGCAGCCGGACCGACGACCTGCTGCGCGTTGAAGAGATCCTCGCGGTATTGCCGACAGCCCGAATAGGACGAGTACGCTGAGGTGAAGAATGCGAGCGCGCGCTCGATCCCGTCAGCGGCCATCTCTCGCAAGACGTCCGCGAGAAACGGATCCCAGTTGCGGTTTCCAAAGTAGATCGGGAGGCCAATCCGGTGTTCGTCGAGCTCCGTCCGCAGCGCGGCGATGAGGGCGCGGTTCTGCTCGTTGATCGGGCTGACGCCGTCGAAGAGCTCGTAGTGGTGGGCCACCTCCTCGAGCCGCTCGCGCGGGATATTGCGGCCGCGGGTGACGTTCTCGAGGAACGGCATCACGTCGTCCATCCCCTCCGGCCCGCCGAACGAGACGACGAGGATCGCATCGAAGCGCGTGTCCGGAAAGGCCGAGACGAAGCCGTCGGCGGGCGCCTTGAGAGCGATCTCGATCATCGCATCGAGCCTAGCCGCCGGGGTGCCCGTGAGGGCGGGTCGTGCCCGCCGCCGGGTAACGTGGCGGCATGCAGAGCGACCTGTTCCGCTCGGCGGCCGAGCGTAAGGACTTCTCGAGCTTCGAGGTGATCTTCGCCGAGGACGTCGTCTTCCGGAGCCCGGCAGTGTTCAGGCCGTACGAGGGTCACGATGCGGTCGCGATGCTGCTGACCGCCGTCGCCGGCGTCTTCGAGGACTTCCGCTACACGGATCAGGTCGAGACGGGTGACATCGCGGTGCTGGCGTTCAGCGCGACGGTCGGGGGCCGCGAGCTCGACGGCATCGATCTCCTCCGCTTCGGCGCGGACGGCAAGATCCGCGAGATGGCCGTCTACATCCGCCCCCAGAGCGGCCTCACGGCGCTGGCCGAGGCGATGCGGAGCGCGCTCGAGCTCTAGAGTCTTGCGTGATCAGGAACCACCGCAAGGCGATTCCTGATCTGCGGAGCACAATGGAGCGTATCGGGATCGAACCGATGACCTCCGCCTTGCAAAGGCGGCGCTCTCCCAGCTGAGCTAACGCCCCGAGCGCCTACAGGGTAGCGCGGTCAGC
>JAYTJO010000366.1:0-2084 GCA_043730975.1 Thermoleophilia bacterium
CCCGACGAGCCGGGGTACGCCGAGCGAGGCCAGCGGATCGCTACCACGACTGCCGACTTCTTGGAGCATCCCCCGCTCGAACGGGTCGCGAGCGAGCACGACCAAGCCCAGGCCCGGCGCCGAGATGGGCGGGCTTATCGTCGGTCGCGAAGTTCGGCCGAGTTGATGGATCGGATCGTCTCGTTGATCCCGTACAACGAGAGCGACTTCGTGACGCTGTTCATCGGATCATCGGTCAGCCCCGTGGCGCTGGGCTCGCTCCAGGCTGGCCTCGTGGCCGTGTACGGCGATGAAGGGTACGAGCTCGGTCGTCGAGCGGTGATGGGCCGCGGTGGCATCGAGTCTGCCGATGCCGGCCAGGCCGTCGCATCGCTGGCGGGCCTCGAGGGCGACGAGTTCGAGACTGCGTTCGAACGGGTGCTCGAGCGGTACGGATTCCGCGGCGTCAACGAATGGGAGGTTGCTTCGCCGTCGTGGGAGATCGAACCCGCGGTGCTTCGACGAGCGATCGATGCGGTGCGCTCCGGAGGCGCGCCGCGCAACCCGGGCACCATGCGCGAGGCCGTACTCGAACGCTTCGAACGCGACGGGGCCAGAACCGCCTTTCCTGAACTCGACCTGTGGCTCGAGCGCTGCAAGGCGTGGATGGGAATCCGTGAACGCACCAAGGCCACATGCGTGCTCACCATCAACGAACAGCGGCTCGACGCGCTCGAGATCGGTCAACGTCTGGTCGTCGACGGCAAGCTCGAGTCAGCCGACCAGGTGTACTTCCTGACACTCGACGAGCTCACGACGGTTGTGGAGCAGGGCAGCGTCGACGTCAACACCGTGCACTCGCGAAGGGCCGCGCAACACGAGCTCGAGCGATACCAAGAGCCGCTGTTCGCCATCGCCGGTGAAATCCCGCCGATCGAGGAGTGGCCGTTGGTGAGCCGCGAGGTCCTCGCCGACGACGTCAGCGAAATCGTCGGCGCGGCGGGGAGCCCCGGCCACGCCACCGGCCGCGCTCGCGTCGTCCGCAATGCCTACGTCGATGAACCCCCGCAGCCCGGCGAGGTGCTCGTGGCGCCGATCACCGATCCGGGTTGGATGCCTCTGTTTGTCGGCGCGGTCGCTGTCGTGGCAGAGATGGGCGGCGAGCTCAGCCACACCATGATCGTGGCCCGCGATCTCGGCATCCCGGCCGTTGTCGGCGCCGTGGGTGCAACCACGGCGATCAAGACCGGCGACCTGATCGAGGTCGACGGGTCGACGGGTGTCGTCCGCATCCTGGAGCGGGCATGAGCGCTTCCTTCGACTTCGCGGGTCGCACCGTGATCGTCACTGGCGGGGCACGCGGCATCGGGCTCGCCCTCAGTCGATTCTTCGCCGAAGCGGGTGCCACGATCTGCGTAGCAGACGTCAACGAAGCCGCGCTGGCGGAGATCACGACGGGCGTGCTCGTGGACGCAATTCCCGTCGTGCTCGATGTGAGCAACGCGGCTTCGGCTGCGGCGTGTGTCCAACACGCCGTCGCACGAACGGGTCGACTCGACGTCGTCGTCAACAATGCCGGCATCCTGCGTGATCGCATGGTGTGGAAGCTCAGCGACGACGACTGGCAGGCCGTCCTCGGCGTGCACCTGACCGGCACGTTCAACATGACGAGGGCCGCGGCGCCGGTGATGCGCGAGCAGGCGTACGGCCGGATCGTCAACATCACCTCGTACACGGGCCTGCACGGCAACATCGGTCAGTCGAACTACGCTGCGGCAAAAGCGGGCATTATCGGATTCACCCGCGCGACAGCCAAAGAGCTTGCTGGTTTCGGGATCACCGTCAACGCGATCTCTCCCAATGCCGAGACCGACATGGTCGCCTCGATCCCCGCGGATCGACTCGCGGAACTGCGAGCGCAGATCCCGATGCACCGCTTCTCCGATCCGTCCGAAGTAGCTCCGGCGGTCGCGTTCCTTGCCTCTGAGCAGGCCGGCTACATCACCGGTGTGGTCTTGCCCGTCGACGGCGGTCTCTCGATCTGACTGCGGCGCAATCTTCGGCCGTCAGTCAGGGTGTAACTCACCGTCGGGTGCCGCTGGGTG
>JAYTJO010000367.1:0-8748 GCA_043730975.1 Thermoleophilia bacterium
GCTCCACTGTCGACGAACACGGCCGTTCCGCCCGGCGCATCGCCGAGGACGTAGGCGTTCGACAGCCACTGGTCGTGCATCGATCGTGCGACGAGCATGAGACCACCCTACGCAATCCGGGGATCCTGGTTAAACTCCACCTCGATGCGCCGCACACACGTTGTCGCCCTCTTGCTCATCCTCTGCATCGGCCTGCTTGCTGCGGGCTGCCTCGACGGCACAGACCAGACTGCGACGCCCGACAAGGTCGTCGGCGAGGTGCCCGTTGTGGCGCCTGACACCGAGGCGCTTCCGGCGCTCGAGCTGACGGGTGACCCCGTCGCCGGCAAGGCCGTGTTCATCGGCGCGTCGAGCTGCGGCGGCTGCCACACGCTCGCCGATGCCGGTGCGAGCGGCGCGGTCGGCCCGAACCTCGACGAAACGAAGCCCGACACCGAGCTCATCGTGAGCCGGGTCACAGAGGGCCTGAACGGGATGCCCGCCTTCGGTGAGCAGCTCACGCCCCAGCAGATCGCGGACGTCGCGGCGTACATCACGCAGTCGACCGCAGGCTGAGCCTGCTTCCACCCTCCTTCCCGTCGGAAATCCAGGCGTTCGCCTGCGACTTCGACCGCACGCTCGTCGGTCGTGACGGGCTGCTCCGCCCTCGCACGCGGGCCACGATCGCACGCTCCCAGGCGGCCGGTATCCCGGTGATCGTCGCGACCGGGCGCATGTTTCGCTCGGTGCGTCCGTTTCTCGCAGAGGCGGGCATCGAGGAGCCCGTCGTGTGTTACCAGGGCGCTGCGGTCGTCGACCCGGCGAGCGGCGCGTTCCTGCTCCACGAGCCGCTCGCGCTCGACCCGGCGCGGGAGGTGATCACACTTCTGACGGAGCTCGGGCACCCACCCAATTGTTACGTCGGCGACCGCCTCTACGTCGACCGGCATACCGAGTACTCCCGCAAGTACGCGGAGTTTCAGCATCTCCCCGTGGAGGAGGTCGGCGATCTCGTCGCGTGGCTCGTAGAGGATCCGACGAAGCTCGTTGCCGTCGCCGATCCGGAGGAGATACCTGCGTTAAGGGCGGCCGTAGCCGAACGGTTCGCCGACCGCGTCTACCTCACGACCTCACTCCCCCATCTCCTCGAGATGGGCAACCCCGCAGCCTCGAAGGGATCGGGGATGGCGTTCGTCGCCGACCACCTCGGGATCTCGCTCGAACGAGTCGTCTCCTTTGGCGACGGCGAGAACGATCTCGAGCTGATCGCCGCGGCGGGCTTCGGGATCGCCGTCGAGGATGCAAACCCGCTGCTCCTCGAACGCGCCGACTGGGTCTGTCCGAGCGCCGAGGTCGAGGGTGTGGCCACGGTCATCGATGCATACCTAGACTCCCTCGCATGATCGACCTCAAGGCAGCCCGCGCCGACCCGGATACCTGGCGCACCGCGCTTGCACGCAAGGGTGCAGGCGAGGCGTTCGACGCGTTGCTCGCAGCCGACGAGAACTGGCGCGCGCTCGTGCCGCGCGTCGACGACCTCCGCAGCAAAACCAATCTCAAGGGCAAGCCGACGCCCGAACAGCTCGAGGAGCTGCAGCAGGTGAAGGAAGAGCTTCGCACGGCAGAGGAGGAGCTCGCGGCCGCGGAAACGGCCCGCGAGGCGGCGCTCACGCTCGTCCCGAACCCGCCGCACCCGTCCTCTCCGGACGGCGACTCGGAGGACGATGCAGAGGAGCTTCGTCGCGTCGGAGAGCCACCGGCGCTGACCGATGCGAAGGAGGCAAGCGAGGTCGGCCGCTTCGAGCTCGAGCGTGCGGCGCGGCTGTCAGGCTCGCGCTTCGGCTACATCGTCGGCGACACGGCGTTGCTCGCGCTCGCGCTGTACCGCTTCGCGCTCGATCACGTCGCGGCCGCCGGGTTCACGCCGGTGCTCCCGCCCGTGCTCGTGCGCGAGGAGGCGATGGTCGGCACGGGCTTCTTCCCCACCGAGAAGTCGAACATCTACGAGCTCGAGCAGGACGGCCTCTTCCTCACCGGAACCTCGGAGGTGGCGCTTGCGGCGATGCACATGACGGAGATTCTCGAGGGAGGCGAGCTGCCAATCCGCTACGCCGGGTTCTCGACCTGCTTCCGCCGTGAGGCCGGCGCCGCCGGCAAGGACACGCGTGGGATGTTTCGAGTGCACCAGTTCAACAAGGTCGAGATGTTCGTCTTCACGACGCCCGACGACGCCTGGGCCGAGCACGACCGGATGGTCGCGCTCGAGGAGGATCTCCTCACACAACTCGGTCTCCCCTACCGCGTCGTCAACGTCGCTGCCGGCGATCTCGGCGCGCCCGCGGCGAAGAAGATCGACATCGAGGCCTGGTTCCCGACGCAGGAGCGCTACCGCGAGGTGACGTCTTGCTCGAACACGACCGACTTCCAGGCACGGCGACTCGGCATCCGCTTCCGCGGCGAGGATGGCCTCGAGACGCCGCACACGCTCAACGGCACCGTCGTCACCGATCGCGCCCTGCTCGCGATCCTCGAGAACTTCCAGGGTGCGGTACCCGAGGTGCTTCGCGCCTACGGCGCACCCGAGCGCGTTAGCGGCTGAGGTTGGGCGGCAGTGGCCGCTTGAACGCGGCGTGCTTCCGTGTCAAGCCAACGAGCTCCCAGCCCATCCGGCCGAGCGCGTTCCAGTCCGCCTCGTCTGCCGAGCGCTTGCCCTGCCGCCTCTCGAGGCGATACTCGAACCGCGGCTGAGTGGGCACCGGCCGGGGATCAGCGGCGAGCGGCCCGCCCTGCCCCTGAAGCGCCTCGCTGCGAGCGCGATCGAAGGCCGTTCGAAAAGGGGACGGTGACACCTCCGGGGCGTCGAGTTGTTCTGCTGCAGCCGCCGTATCCATCCCGCCCGAGCCTAGCGGGAGCCACGGCGAGCGCTGTCGGACAACTGCTACCGCGACGTCCGTGAATACACTGGGGGCTCGGCGGGGTGCGAGAGCGGTCGAATCGGGCGGTCTTGAAAACCGCTGACGGGGGAACTCGTCCGTGGGTTCGAATCCCACCCCCGCCGCTCAACCGCGAACGCGCCAACAGCTGCGATCGCGGTGACCAGGAGCGAGACGAGTGTCTCGCAGGCGGCCGGGTTCGAGTGGTTACTCGTCGCTGGGCGCGGCGCGCGCGAGCGTGGCTTCGATCCCACTAGCGACGAGTGTCCTCAGCCCCTTTCGAGAGACACGGCTCGTCCACTCGTCCAGTCTTAAGGCGTCGAAACCGAGTGGCAGCGTCAGCTCCGGAAGGTAGATGCGGCCTCCACTGGGAGCTCGAAGGTAGATCGTGTCGAAGAGGGCTTTTTCCGGGATGGCGATGTAACCCTTTTCTTCCGTGCCCTCGTAGCCGTCGAACAGCGCCGGCGCGAGCTGGTGGATCACGTACGAGCCGACTGTCGTCGTCATCGTCTCGCTCGCATGCAGGGAGGCAACGAAGACCTGACGGGGAATCTGCTCGATCATTCCGTGCCGAGACAGCGCCGACCAGAACGAGACGTAGGCAGGATCGGGTGCTGTCAGATATGGCGCGAGCCTGAACGAATCGACACTACTGTCCAGGCACCAGAGACCGCGGCGAAGCCGCTGCGCGATGCCGTCCTCGGCGAACGACTTGAGGAGGTTGCTCGCGCGAGGTATTGAGACGCCAAGACGAGCCGCCGCTTCGCGGGTGCTGATGATCGGTCGCCCTATGCGTTGCAGTTCGCCGTATGCCTCGGTCGCTCTCATCGTGCGTCCAGGAGACGTTCGGCGACAAACGTCTGAATCTGCAACCACGCGTCCTCGTCGTAGCATTTGTTTCGTTATGGCGAAACAAATCTTGGTCTAACATGGCGCTCGAGGTCAGCCGCGAAAGCCTTCGAGCGCGTTCGATCCCGCCTGGGAACGGGAGTGATCAACCGAAGACACCCCGCGCCGCGTGACACGCTTCATTTCTCACGCGGGAGCGCCCCGCCGCTTCTTCACTCCTCCCAGGCCGAACCTGAGGTCTCCGCGCGTACCTCGCCCAGCTGCGCTGACGCCACGGCTTCGGCCAGCAACTGTTCAGCAAGGTGCAGTCGCCGGGGCTCGTGCTCGACGCACGGCCCGCGCCCGAAGACGATCGTCGTGCAGCCTTCGGTCGTGCAGGTGTGCAACATCGGAGAGTTGCGGGTCAATGGTGTCCTGCTCACGCTCGTCACAGATCCGACACTACTCCCCCCGCGCTCGCTCTGTCAGAAATCCGTCCAGCGCAACCGGAAAGCACAGCTCCGGGAATGCCCGCGCGGCGCTACCTCCCTCACACGTTTGTGCTGCATACTGCGGCAAGGAACCTGGCGACCTCTGGGGGCTCGGCGGTGGGATCGTGATGACTCGGACGGCGACGGTGGCAGCTACGCCCGACATCGGGAGCCGTGTCCGCGCTCTGCGTCGGGCCGCGGGCATGACGCAAGACGGGCTCGCGGCTGGCCGGTTCACGAAGCAGTACGTGAGCCAGATCGAGCGCGGCGACATCATCCCATCCGGCGAGCTTCTCGAGTGGCTCGCGGTACGGCTCGGCGTCGAGCCGATCGTCCTCGAGACCGGTCTCAGCACAGCCGACCTCGAGCACGTGTCCCAGAAGCTCCAGAAGGGCGAGCGGCTCCTGGACGAGCATCGGTACAGCGAGGCGCTCGAGGTCTTCCGGCCGCTGCGAGGTGCGCTCACGCCGGGCACGCCACGCTGGGCCGAGAGGAGCGCGATCCGCGGCGAAACGTGGGCTCTGATCCGGCTCGGCCGAATCGGCGAGGCGGCAGATCTACTCGGTGGAGCGCGATCCGTCGCGAACGGGCCGAACGGGACACGCGACGAGCAGGCGGAGCTTGCCTACCTCACCGCTGTCTGTTGTTACTCGCTCTCCGACATTACGACCGCACAGGCCGAGTTCGGGCGGGCACTTCAGCTCCTCGACGAGGCTGATGACCCGAACGATCGACTCCGACTGGACATCCACCAGTGGCGCTCTCGATGCCATCGGCGACAGCGCGACTTCGACGCCGCACGCGAGGACATCGACCGCTCGCTTGAGATCTGCGACGCGATCGACGACGTCCGACGTCGCGCCGAGGTGAACCTACAGGCGTCACTCGTCGCAGAACGGCTCGGGCGGTGGGTTCTCGCCCGCCGCTACGCCGAGACCTCCAGGGACCTCTTCGACGAGGCCGGCGATACCGTCACGAGGGGCCGTGTTCTCAACAACATCGCGGGTATCAACCACGAGCTCGGAGATGACGGCGCGGCCATCGCGCAGCTCCGTGAAGCATTCATCATCTTCGTCGATGCGCACCTCGAAGCGGAGGCCGGCTACGTCCTCAGCTCGCTTGCGGAAATCCACCGCGAGCAGGGCGATCTCGAGGAGGCCGAGATCGTCGCGGCGCGCGCGCTCGAGCTCCTCGAGGGACGGATCGACCACATTCAGGAGGTCGGGACGGCGCAGCTCGTTCTCGCCCGAGCACGTCTCGGGCAGGGCGACCTCGACCAGGCAGAAGACCTTCTTGCGGCAGTCGACGAAAGCTACGCCTCCACGGAATCTGCGGCCCACCAGGCCCGCGCGTGGATGACACGGGGCGAGCTCGAGCTCCTTCGCCACAACGAGGCCGAAGCCGCTCGCCTCTACCGTGAAGCGGCTGTGGCGCTCCAGCCGACCGACATGTAGAACTCGAATCAGAGTGACGGTTCGTCGCCGGGGCGTGATGGGCGAGTGCAATGCGAGGACGTAGGGAGCCGCAGATATGGGATATATCTGGGCGACCGAGGACGAAGCAGCGTGCCGCCCAGCGCGTTCCGGCGGCACAAGTCTCATTCTGATTCGAGTTCTTTGCGCGGCGTCCCACAACCGTGCGCCCTGTCGCGCGGGCGGGACAAGTTGCCGCGCGGGCGGGACAGGTTGCCGCGCGGGCGGGACAGGTCCCGCCCCCACGAACGGAACGGGGGAGGGAGAAACCCCCGTTTGGGGGACGACACGCAGGCGGAGAACGTCGAGAAAGAGGGGGTTCGATCGGGTTCGCAGCGGTCATGCGAGCGCCCTCCTCGGAAAGGACCTGCGGTCATGATCTGCAAGGGAAATCTTCTCCGCCTCGTCGTTTCGTTTGCCGCACTCGCCTCGCTTGCGAGCCTCGGCGGCGGCTTTTTCGACGGCCACTAGCACCTCGCCTCCAGACGGTACGTCCGGTTGCCCCATCGGTCGATGGGGCAGCCTTTCGTTCCCGTAACCCGGCGGCACCCGCGGGCGACGCATGCGCGTCGCACCCTACGACACCTCCGCGGCCAATTCGGGCAAACTCCGGGTGTGACGACGGACGCATCTGAACGGCAGCCGCGGGCCGACGCCTCTGTCCTGCGATCCGACGTGAACACCGGCAAGGTCGCGCTCGTCACCGGCGGTGGCACGGGCATCGGGGCCGCAACCGCGCTCGAACTGGCCCGCACCGGCGCGGCAGTCGTGATCTGTGGCAAGCGCGAGGAGCCCCTTGCCACGGTGCAACGCGCGATCGAGGACGGCGGCGGCGCGTGCCTCGCCGTACCGACGGACGTCCGCGAGCTCGATCAGATCGAGGCGCTCGTCGATGCCGCGCTCGAGCGGTTCGGTTCCATCGACTTCCTCGTCAACAACGCGGGCGGACAGTTCACGGCTCCGGCCGAGGAGATCTCGCCAAACGGCTGGAGAGCCGTGCATCGGCTCGCGGTCGATGCCTCCTGGGCGATGACCCGACTCGTCGCCGCGCGCTCGATGATCCCGGAGCGAAGCGGAGTCGTCGTCTTCGTCGGCTTCAGCCCTCGCCGCGGGATACCCGGCTTCGCCCATGCATCCTCGGCGCGAGCGGCACTCGAGACCCTCGCGTCCGGGCTGTCGCTCGAGTGGAGCCGCTACGGGATCCGGTCGGTCTGCGTCTCACCGGGAACGATCGCCACCGAGGGACTCGAGCAGTACGGCGCCGACCTCGAGCAATGGGCACGCCGCATCCCGCTGCAGCGGCTCGGTACAGCCGAGGAGGTCGCCTCGATGATCGCCTTCCTGTGCTCACCGGGCGGCGCGTACGTCACGGGCACGACCGTCGTCGTCGACGGCGGATCCGACGCCTGGGGTCAGGCCGAGCCGCCCCCGCCGCTCGCTGGTCCGCTGCCCTGACCCGAAACGAAAGCGTCAACCGCGTCCTGCGCGTCGGGCGTCTGCGCGAGAGCGGCGTACGCAACGCGCTCGATCAGGAGCCCAGCGTCGCGCGACGACTCGGCCATCGCGTCGATCGCCTCCTTGGCCAGCGAGAGCGCGAGAGCCGGCAGCTGGGCGAGTCCGGCGGCCAGCTCGATCGCCCGATCGAGCGCCGAGCCCTCGGGGACGACCTCCGTCACGAGGCCGATCCGGAACGCCTCGGCGGCGTCGACGCGCTCGCGCAGCAACACGAGCTCCTTGGCTCGGGCGGTGCCGAGCAGGCGGACGAGGCGATGCGTGCCCCCCGAGCTCGGGATGATCCCGATCGCAACCTCGGGCAGCTTGAACCGGGCGGACTCCTCCGCAACCCGGAAGTCCGCCGCGAGAGAGAGCTCGAGCCCGCCGCCGACACACCAGCCGTGGATCGCCGCGATCGTCGGCTGGGGAAGCGACGCGAACTGCTCGTAGACGGCGCCGGTGGCGCGGTAGTAGGCGAGGATCGACTCCGGCGTCGCCTCCCGGAACTCTGTCACATCGGCACCTGCCGAGAACGCGCGACCCTCCCCCGCGATCACGACGGCCCGGCTCGTCCGCAGCTCCTCCAAGGTGAGCACTGCAGCGAGAGCGTCCTCGAGCGCATACGAGAGGGCATTGAGCTTCTCCGGCCTGCGCAGCATGACCACGCAGACGTCGCCCTTCCGCTCGACCCCGACGAGTGCAGCCTCCATCGTCCTATCGTGTCGTGCGCGGGCACCCGACGCAAGCCGACCAAGTTAGGGTGACGCGATGGACATCACCGAACTCCTTCAGGACTACGCCGAGCAGCTCTCATCGCCACACGATCCTCTCCTCGTCGAGCTCTCGGACGAGACGCAACGTTCGCTCGGCTCGGAGGAGATGCTCACAGGACCTGTCGCAGGCAGATTCCTCGAGTTCCTCGTGGCGACGGCACAACCTCGACGGATCCTCGAGATCGGGACCTTCAGCGGCCACGGGACGCTCTCGATGGCCGCCGCGCTGCCCGCAGACGGCCATATCGACACGTGCGAGCTCGACCCGGAGCGCGCGGCCGTCGCGCGCTCCTACTTCGATCGCAGCCCCTGGTCAGACCAGATCACGATCCACGTCGGTCCTGCCGGAGAGACCATCGGCGCTCTTCCCGGAGAGTTCGACTTCGTCTTCATGGATGCCGACAAGACCGGCTACATCGACTACTACGAGGCCGTTCTTCCGCGCCTTTCCGAGCACGGGTTGATCGTGGCCGACAACACGTTGTATGGCGGCTCCGTGCTCGAGGAATGCGATCCGATCGCAGCCTTCAACGCGCACGTCGCCGCAGACCCGCGGAGCTCACAGGTGCTGCTGACGGTTCGAGACGGCATGACCCTGATTCGCCGCGCCGCCGCCTGATTCTTCCCCGCGGATATCCCTCGAACGGGAACGAGTCTCCCCCAAAACGGGAGTAGCTCGAGCTCGCGACCCGGATGACGATTGTGAGGCGATGCGCGTGCGGCACCTCGTCCTCCTCACCCTTTTCGTGGCCCTCCTTGCGCCAATGAGCGCGGGCGC
>JAYTJO010000368.1:0-2158 GCA_043730975.1 Thermoleophilia bacterium
CGCGCCGGGCTGAGCCAGCTCGAGCGCGAGGGGCTCATCTCGGTGAACGCCACCGGACGGGCAGTCGTGAGCCAGCTCACACGTGAGGATTTCGAGGAGATCTACGCTGCCCGGCTCGGCCTAGAGGGGCTCGCCGCACGGGTCGGCGGCGTCTCGGTCGGCAAGGCGGAGACCGCGCAGATGAAGGCGATCCTTCAGCGTTTGCAACAACTAGCCGAGGAGCAGGACGTCGACGAGTACCTGCGCCAGCGCTGGGAGTTCCACGCGACCTGCTATCGGTCGAGCGGGCGCCGGCGGCTCGTGGAGGAGGTGGAGCGACTGTTCTGGCGCTCCGATCGCTACAACCGGCTCGTCCTCTCGACGCTCGAACGCTTTCGGGAGTCGGTCGGCCGCTACCGTGAGTTCCTCGCGGCCTGCGAGGCGAACGACGGCGCTCGGGCCGAGCACGCGGTGCAGGACAGCATGCGCTGGGCGGTCGACCGGGTGGCAGGGAGCCTGCCTTCGGAGCTTCCGCGAGTAGGCCTCCGAGAGCGCGACGGGGACTCTGTCCCGTGATTCCCGACCTCGTGATTCGCAACGGAACCGTCTATGACGGGACTGGAGCCGACGGGCGGGTGTGTGATGTCGCGGTTGCGGGCGGACGCATCGTCGACGTCGGCGACGTGCCGATTGCCGGCGCCTATGAGGAGGTCGAGGCTGCGGGCCTGGTCGTCGCTCCAGGCTTCATCGACATTCACAGCCATTCGGACTACACGCTGCTCGTCGATCCGCGGGCTGTCAGCGCGATCTGCCAGGGGGTCACCCTCGAGGTCGTCGGCAACTGCGGGTTCGGCTGCTTCCCGATCTCCGATCCTGTGCTCGCGAACAGGGCTATCTACGGCTACTCCGACGGAGCCGTCCCGATCACGTGGACATCGGCCGGCGGCTATTTCGAGCGCCTCGAGGAGGCGCGACCGGCCGTGAACGTGTTGAGCCTGGTCCCAAACGGGCAACTGCGACTAGCGACTGTCGGCTTCGAAGACCGCGCCGCAACCGCCGCCGAGTTGAGGCGGATGGAAGATCTCCTGCGCGAGTCGTTGAAAGAGGGTGCCTGGGGGTACTCGACGGGCCTCGAGTACCCCTGGGAGCAAGGGGCGCCGGAGGCGGAGGTCGCGACGCTCGCGCGGCATGCCCGGTTCTACGCCACGCACACCCGGAATCGCGACGAGGCGGCGGCCGATGCCGTCGCGGAAGCGCTCCGGGTCGCCACGAAGGCCGACGTCCGGGTCCAGGTGTCCCACCTCGTGCCGCGTAGCGGCGACGAAGGCGCACGCGAGTGCGCGCGGCTCATCGAGGAAGCGCGCGCGGCTGGGCTCGATGTCGCGTTCGACATGCACACGAGGAGGTTCGGGCTCACATACCTGTACACCGCCCTCCCCGGTTGGGCGCTCGGAGTGTCGTCGCCAGAACTTGCCGTAATGCTCGCCGACGCAGGTGCGCGGGAGCAAATGCGGCCTCACCGGAGCATTCTCAGCGCTCTGGGTGACTGGAGCCGTGTCGTGCTCCTCGACAACCCGGTGTGGCCTCAGTATGCGCGTCGCGACATCGCCACGATCGCCGAGGAACGGCGCCAGTCGCCCCTCGATGCGATCTATGACCTGCTTCTTGGCGGGGTGGAGCACTTGAGTCAGCTGATGGTGATCTTGCACTCCTACAGCGAGGAGCAGCAGTGCGACGCGTTCGCGCATCCTCTCTGCGTCCCTGGTTCGGATGCGACGACTCTCGCCCCGACTGGACCGCTTGCAGACTCGTTCTTCCACGGGGCCTATACCTGGGCCTCCTGGTACTGGCGGTTCATGGTTCGTGAGAAGGGTTTGCTGACACCCGCCGAGGCGGTTCACCGGATGACGGGGCAGCCTGCCGAGCGACTCGGGCTCATCGATCGCGGCATCCTCGCGGAGCGGGCACGGGCCGACATCGTCGTGTTCGACCCCTCCGAATTTCGCGACCGCGGAACGACGTTCGAGCCCAATCAGCTGGCGGAAGGTGTTGTGCACGTCTTCGTGAACGGCGTGCACACCCTCGACCGCGGCGAACTCACCGGGGCACGTGGCGGCATGGTGATCCGGCGATGACCCCGGCCGCGGCTGATGCGAGCGCCCACTATCCTCGCTGGGTG
>JAYTJO010000369.1:0-4259 GCA_043730975.1 Thermoleophilia bacterium
TGAGCACCGCGATTGCGCTCATTCTGCCGCTACGGCAGTAGCGGCGGTACCGAGCGTGACAAGGGCGCCGAAGGGTTGCATCCATCTCATTCTAGGTCGACCGTAGAACCCTGATGTGGCGATCTCGTGAAGCGTCGCTGTGTGGCGCTGCGGGCGGTGATCGTGCCCACTTGGATTCATGTCAACGTCAGACCAAGTTCACGCGCCCTTCACCTCAACGGGCCAAGCTCGAAGGACCCACAACGAAAGGCGGTGTGCCTTGAGCGCCACCACTCTCATCCTACTGCTCCTTCTCCTCGCCTGCCCGCTGTCCATGTTCTTCATGCACCGCGGCGGCAGAGGGCACAGTCACGCATCGTCCGACGAGCAGCGGAACAGGGCGACAGCGTCCGATCCCGAGTCGCCCGTAGGTGAGGACCCTCAGGCAGACGGCGGCTGCGGACACGTCGGTCACGGCGCAAGCTCCCGGCATGATCGCAGCAAGACCGGTACGCCGTCTTGACCCGACTTCCCATCGGAGGGCGGCGACGATGATCGCCGCCCTCGCTCGTCGAAGGGCCGCTGCCAAACACGGGGGCTTTGGCCGGGCCGCAATGCTCGCCGCCCTTTCGCTCGCTTCCTTTCTCGTCGTCTTCGACGACTCCGCTGTTGCCGTCGCTCTCCCTTCGCTGCAACGGGACCTGCGCCTCGACCTCAGCGAGCTCGAATGGACGCTGAACGCGTACACGCTCGGTCTCGCGACCGTTCTCCTGCTCGCCGGCAAGATGGTCGACCGCTTTGGCGCTCGCCGTGCACTCGTTGCCGGACTGACGCTGTTCACGCTCGCCAGCATTCCAGCCGCCGTCGCAGACGGCGGCACAGTTCTCGTCGCAGCTCGGGCTGTACAGGGCATGGGTGCTGCGTTCGTGGCGCCTGCGAGCCTCGCAGCGATCAGCGCGTTGTTCCCCGTGGCACGGCGGGGAATTGCAATCGGCATCTGGGCCGGAATCTCGGCCATTGGCCTCGGTGCCGGCCCACTCATTGGCGCTGTGATCGTCGAGTATGTCGGGTGGAGCGGCCTGTTTTGGCTCAACGTGCCTCTGGGAGCGCTCCTCATCGGCGTCGCTCTGGCGGGGTCGACCACGACGCCGTTGCGGCCGGCCCAGGGGCGTCTCGACATCACCGGCGCCGCGGCAGCCGGAGCGGCTTTGCTCTTCGGCCTGCTTGCCTTGACCCGCGGCAACGGCAACGGCTGGCTGTCTCCGGTCGTCGTCGCCCTCGCCCTGGGCGCGATGGCATCGATCGCGCTCTTCATCGCCATCGAGGCTCGCGCCGCTGATCCAGTCGTTCCGCTCACGGTGTTCGGATCGCGCCCGCTCATGGGTGCGTCCGTCATCGGACTGCTCTCGACTGCGGCGATGTGCAGCCTCTTCTTCTTCATCTCGCTGTACCTGCAGTCGGTCGCAGGATACGGCGTGCTCGGGGCGGGCGCAGCTTTTCTCCCGATGACGCTGGTGATCGCTGTCGGGTCGCCGCTTGCCGGAATGATCGGAGACCGGGTCACGGCACGCACGCTTTCGGCGGCCGGGATGGCGCTGCTCTCGGTCGCGATGATCCTGCTCTCGGAGCTTGACGACGGACTCGGCATCGCCGGCATCGTGCTCGGCCTCGCCGTCGCGGGGCTCGGCGTCGCACTGACCGCTACGCCCGTGACGTCCGTCGCGCTCGCGGAACTCCCCTCCTCGCGCCAGGGACTTGCGGGAGCGATCGTCAGCGAGTCCCGGACGGTTGGCCTGGCGGTCGGAGTCGCGGTCATGGGTGCGCTGCTCGGCGGCGCTGCGGGTGATCAGATGACGAGCCGACTGTCGCTCGGACTCAAGGTAAACGCGGCCGTCGCGGCTGCCGGGGCCGTGGCTGCGATGTGGTTGCTCCGCCCGGCGTCGCACGCAACGGGAGGGATCGCCCGCCTCACATCAGCCTCCGACGGCGCAGTGGGCGAGGGCTAGGAGCGCGGTGTCGACGGCAGCCTCTCTCATCGGCATCTGCCTCGCCATGGCCGGACTCGGACTCGTCATCGTGCTCTCTCTCGTGCGACCGAGACCGGAGCCGCCGAACCGGCGAGAGCGCGGAGTGGCTGGCGAGAAACCGTCTGAGCGCCTCCCTCGCCCTTCACAGGATCTCCACAACCCTAAAATACCCTAAGGGGGTATAGTTCTTACATTGTCAACCGAAAGGGACCGAGATGGAAACCGTTCACTACACCGTCCCCGGCATGAGCTGTGGTCACTGTGAAGCCGCCGTCACGAAGGAGATCTCGGCACTCGCGGGCGTCGAGGCTGTCGTCGTCGACCTCGAAAGCAAGCGGGTCGAGGTGACGGGCCAGGATCTCGACGACGCGACGATCCGGGCAGCGATCGAGGAAGCCGGGTACGAGGCGGCATGACGGCAGTTGCGACCGAGCAGACCGAGAGGGTGCGCCTCGACCTCGAGGGTATGACCTGCGCCTCGTGTGCGACGCGGATCGAGCGGAAGCTGAACAGGCTCGACGGCGTCGAGGCGACGGTCAACTACGCCACCGATCAGGCGGCCGTGACGTATGATGCGAGCGCTGTCAGCGTCGACGACCTCGTCGCTGCGGTCGAAGCGGCCGGCTACCACGCTGCCCTTCAGGGAGCGGGTGTCGAGAACGATCGGGTCGGGGCGCTGAAGCTCCGGCTCGTGATCGCGATTGCGCTGAGCGCGCCGTTGGCGCTGCTCGCGATGGTGCCGCCCTTGCAGTTCGACGGCTGGGAGTGGGTCGCTCTGGCTCTCTCGACGCCCGTCGTGTTCTGGGCCGGCTGGACGTTCCATCGAGCAGCCTTCCTGAACGCGCGCCATGGCGCGGCGACGATGGACACGCTGATCTCCGTTGGCACGCTGGCCGCGTGGATGTGGTCCACCATCGTTCTCGTTGCCGGGATCGACGCTGACATGTACTTCGAGGTTGGGGCCGTGATCACGACCCTGATCCTGCTCGGTCGCTATCTCGAGGCCGGTGCGCGTAGGCGATCCGGCGACGCGATCCGGGCTCTGCTCGAGCTCGGCGCGAAGGATGCCCGAGTCCTCCGCGACGGCAACGAGATCCTTGTGCCGATCGGCGAGCTCGTCGTGGGAGATAGGTTCGTCGTGCGGCCCGGTGAGAAGATCGCCACCGACGGTCGCGTGGTCGAAGGGCGCTCCGCGCTCGACCAGTCGATGCTTACCGGGGAGCCGGTTCCGGTGGAGGTGATCGTCGGCGACGATGTCGCCGGGGCGACGATCAACACGTCGGGACGCCTTGTGATCGAGGCCACCAAGGTCGGCGCCGACACGGCTCTGGCGCAGATCGCCCGCCTCGTCTCCGAAGCCCAGGCCGGGAAGGCTCCAATTCAGCGCCTCGTCGATCGCGTCTCCGCCGTCTTCGTTCCCGTCGTGATCGTGATCTCGCTCGCGACGCTCGTCGGCTGGCTGGTGCTTACGGGCGACGTCTCTGCCGCATTCACCGCCGCCGTCGCGGTGCTCATCATTGCCTGTCCCTGCGCGCTCGGTCTCGCGACGCCGACCGCGCTGATGGTCGGCACCGGCCGCGGCGCCCAGCTCGGAATCCTGATCAAAGGCCCCGAGATCCTCGAACAGACACGGCAGATCACGACGATCGTGCTCGACAAGACAGGAACCGTGACCGAGGGAAAGATGTGGGTCACCTCTGCCGTCGCGGCCGGCGGCTTCGACCGCAGCACCCTCGTTCGACTTGCAGGCTCCGCCGAGGACGCAAGCGAGCACCCCATTGCGCAGGCGATCGCGACATTCGCCCGCTCCGAGATCGGAGTGCTCGATCCGGCCGATGATTTCAAGAACCGCAGTGGGCTCGGCGTCGAAGCGGTCGTCGACGGGCACGCAGTCGTCGTCGGCCGCCCCACGATGCTCGCCGAGTGGGGGCTCGAGCTCTCACCGGAGCTCGGCGCCGCGTTCGCCGTGGAGGAGAGCAGGGGCCGTACCGTCGTCGCGGCTGCGGTCGACGGCACTGTGGCCGGATTATTCGTCGTCGCCGACCGGATCAAGCCGACCTCCGTCGAGGCGATCGCAGACCTGCGCGCGCTCGGCCTGACACCGGTGCTGCTGACGGGCGACAACGAGCGCGCGGCACGGGCGATCGCGGACGAAGCCGGGATCGAGCAGGTGATCGCCAACGTCCTGCCCGAGGAGAAGAGCCTGGTCGTGTCGCGACTACAGAGCGAGGGCGAGATCGTGGCGATGGTCGG
>JAYTJO010000370.1:0-1691 GCA_043730975.1 Thermoleophilia bacterium
GTAGAGCCGCATCACGTGGCGTAAGTCGCGCTCGTTCAGGAACTCGTGCACCGGGAACGGGGCCGGCAGGAGGTCGAGCTCGCCCATGCGCTTGCCGGCGGCGTTGATGTCGGCGGTGATCTCGTCGCCGGCCCACAGCTCGGGCTCGAGGTCGGGGATGAACTCGTTGTCGATCACGAGCTTCGACTTCGCGAGCGGCGCCAGGCGCTCGAACACCTCGGCCGGATCGTCGGAGATCTTGTACGTGCCGCGCTCCATCGTAGTGAACCACACGCCCTGGCCGGGAACATGGAGGACGACGACATTCGCGAGCGTGCGAACAAGGTTCGGGTAGCTTGTGCGGAGCACATCGTCTGGCACCTCGTCGAGCTCGTAGAACGAGGCGGAATAGGTGCCGCGCGAGGAACGACGGAAAGCCTTCGGATCGCCCGTGTCGAACATGTTGAGGACGAAGTCGGCGTCGGCGTGATCGTCGACGAGCTCGAAGTCGTCCGCGGTGAACTCCGCTGCAACCGCCTCTACCCACGCGCGGTGAGAGTCGGACGTCGGGGTTCCCCAGAGTGCGAGTTTGCGCATGAGTGAAGTGTACCGCCGTATTCGGAGCGAATCGGATCGCAGGGGCCGGCTCGCCGGCCCGTTCCCTGCCTTCCCGACCGGTGTGGGCCGGTCGGGAAGGCCATCGGAGCGGGTTCTCAGCGAACGTAGAAGTCCACGAACTGCCCGCCCTTGTAGTGCCCCGGCAGGTTGCAGAGGAGGGAGTAGTGCCCCTTCTTGAGCGTCAGCGTCAGCTTCTTCTGCTGGCCGGGCTTGACGGACCCGATCTCGCCGACGTTGCCTGCCTCGCTTGCCTCGCCGCTCTTGTCCATCAGGCCACCCGCGGGCCGTAGCGTATTCAGCACGACGAACTCATGCTCGATCTTGCCGGAGTTCTTCACGGTGAAGGTCACCTTCCCGGCCGGGGCGCCCTGCACCGCCGGGAGCACGTTGAACTCGTTGAGGTTGACGGACACGGCCTTGTTCGACGTGATCGCACCCGCGCTGAGCACACCGATCGAAACGGCGACCGCGAGAGCAACGACGAGGCCGAGCATGAGCTTCTTCATCAGATCATCTCCTCTGTCTCTTTGGCTCCAAGGAGGATCGCCTCTCCCGACACGCGCCCGCATCGGACGTTCCCGTGAGCGGCCGTCAGTAGTTTCCACTGCCCTCAGCGGAAGAGATCGCGCTCACGTGGCATGACGAGATCTGCAGCACGGCCGTCGCCGCTTGCATCAACGCCTCGCACGATTGCCGCGGGCACGCCGTTCGCCTTGCCCATCACGAGCTCGGCCGCGCCGGCGATCTCGTCGGCCACGGCGATCATCGTCGAGCGGAGCTCGTACCCCTCGCTGTCGGTCGTTCCGCGTAGATCCCTGAGGGCCACGATTCCGGCCACTCCGAGCGCCACGTCCGTCGTTCCCTGCCTCCACGCCCTGCCGAACGAGTCGCTGACGATGATACCCGGGGAGATTCCCGTCAACTCGGCCAGTCGGCCACGAAGTCGAGCGGCCGATGCATCCGGGTCGAGCGGCAGGATAATGACCGTTCCGGGGCCTTTCGCGTTCGACGCGTCGACGCCGGCCGAGGCACACACGAACCCATGAGACGTGCGGGAGATCACGAGCGGGGGGCGAGACCGCACGACCTCGACC
>JAYTJO010000371.1:0-1560 GCA_043730975.1 Thermoleophilia bacterium
CCGGGCCAGGATCCGGCCGATGCACCCGATGGTTTCGAACCGCGGCTCGGGCAGGCGGAGAGCTACCTGCACTACCGCGTCAGGCTCGAGCTCGACCGCGCCTCCGATCGGCAGGAGGGTTTCGTGCGTTCGCGAGAGATCCTCGCGAAGGCGGAGGATTCACCGGAGCGCCAGGAAGCATTGCGGCTCGTGGCCGATCGACTCGACCTGCCCCGAGAGACGCTCTCCGGGATTGCGCCCGCCCGTGGAATCTCGAGTGGGGGATCCTCGAACCAGCCGAACAGGCTCCTCGATGCGGGTGTCAGGCTCGAGCGCGAGGCGCTGGCGGCAGTCGTTGCCTTTCCCGAGCTCGTCGACTCTCTCGCCGGACTCGCGGCAGAACACTTCGAGCTCGAGGACCACCGACGGATGCGAGCCTCGCTCGTCCGCAGGGTGCCCCCCGATGCAGACCTCGTGCCGCTCCTCGCGGAGCTCGACGCAACAGCATCGAGCGAGGGAATTACGCGGCAAACGGGCACCGAAATGCTGCTTCGCCTGCGTGAGAAGAAGCTCCGGAGAGACCTTCAGGGCGAGACCGACCTGGCGCGGGCGACCGAGCTACAGGCGCATCTCGCAAAGGTGAGGCAGGCACTGACCGAGCTCTCGTAGCGCCTACGAAGTCGGGTCGGTCGGAACGCGGGGCCTCACCTCTGGTAGCGCCGGTGGCTCCTGGTGGACGAACAAGCCGAGCACGACGCGCCGAACCTGCTGCGAGAGCTTCTCATCGGTCGGCGGGCCCGGGTGCGACCAGGCGGCGGCAACCTCGGCGCCGAGCAGGAGCGCGGACGCTGCAAGGTACACGGAGTAGAGAAACACGAGAGCAGACGTCAGCGACGCGTAGACGACGCTGATGCTGAGGCTCTTCACGCGCTCGAAGATCATCCCCGAGACGAGCGAGATCGAGAGCAGGAGCAGAGCCGTGATGATCGCGCCCGCGAGAGCGTCGCCGATGCGGAGTCTTCTCGCCGGCACGAACCGGTAGAGGAGGAGGACGACGGCCGTCGTGATGAGCAGCGGTGCACCCGTGCGCACGCCCTGCTCGACGAGGCCGCCGTCGAGGCCCAGCGCATCGAGCGGCTGCTGAATCCAGCCGAACACAACGGCCTGGGCGAGGTTGAGAAACACGACGACGAGCACGAGGGCAGCGGCGCCCACGATCAGGATCACGTCGACGAGCTTGCCGCGAACCGCTGGTCGCCCACGTGGGACTCGCATGGCAACCTCGAGGCCAGCTCGGAGCGCCGCCATCATCCCCGTGGCCGCCCAGGCGAAGACGAGCAGGCTGACGAGTCCGAGAGCGGTCGCGGGCGAGGCCAGCTTCTCGATCTGACGGGTGACGTTCGCGTTGCCGCTCTCGGAGAGCGGGAACGCGTCTACGATTTCCGCGATCACCTGGTTCTTGAGGCTGTCGTTACGCAGGACGATGCCGAAGATGGCGACGAGGATGATCGAGAGTGGGACGAGGGAGAACAGCACGCGATAGGCGATCCCGGCCGCGTGCTGGCCGCACCGGTCGGCGAA
>JAYTJO010000372.1:0-2603 GCA_043730975.1 Thermoleophilia bacterium
GCATTCGCCAAACCGAAGCTGGTCCCTTCATTTAGAAACGCGCTCTCAGGGGTCTTCGCGCGATGAGCATCCGCTTCCGTGGATGCTCATCTTGCGCAAACAGTGCAGTGCGGCGTCGCGATCCGCCCGCCCGAGGTGCTCGGCGTCCGGATCCGCAAGCCCGGTCGCTAGCACGACGCCGAAGCCACCTGTGGCATTGAGCCGGGAGCGAAGCGACCCTTTAGAGCGCGTTTCACAATGAGTGGGTGAGTCGGCGGTAGCAGATCAGGCAGCAGCCGAGGGCGAGGAAGGCTTCGTGGATCTCGGCGCGGCGTTCGTAGCGGACGAGCAGGCGTTTCATCTGGTGGAGCCAGCTGAAGGTGCGTTCGACGACCCAGCGGTAGCGGCCGAGCCCGGAGCCGTTGCCCTGGTAGCGGTTGGCGAGTAGAGGTGTGATCCTGCGCTCGCGGAGTGCTTGCCGGTGCGCGTTGGAGCAGTAGCCACGGTCACCAAGCAGCCTGTCGGGTCGCCGCCGCGGCCGGCCCGGTCGGCCCGCGACCGCCGGAACGCGGTCGAGCAGCGGCAGCAGTTGGGTGATGTCGTTGCGGTTGCCGCCGGTCAGCGCCCAGGCCAACGGTGTTCCGTGCGCGTCGGTCAGGAGGTGATGCTTTGAGCCCGCGCGTCCCCTGTCGACCGAGCTCGGGCCCGTTTCGGAGCCCCCTTTTTCGCTTGGACGTGGCTCGAGTCGACCACCGCCCGCGACCACTCCAACTCGCCCGCAGCGTGCAGGCGAGCTAGCAGGAGCGCGTGCAAACGCGTCCAGACGCCGGCTCGCTGCCACTCATCGAGTCGCCGCCAGCAGGTCACGCCCGAGCCGAACCCGAGCTCGGCCGGCAACTGCTGCCAGGCGATCCCCGTGTGGAGCACAAACAGAATCCCTTGCAGCGCCTCCCGATCGGACAACCGCTTCCGACCCGGATAGCGGAAACGCCGCTCTCGCCTCGGCAACAGCGGCTCGACCAGCTCCCACAGCTCGTCGGGCACGATCCACGGCGCAGCAGCCATCGACACCCCTCCCAGCTTGACAACAGATGCCGACGGCATTCGCCAAACCGAAGCTGGTCCCTTCATTTAGAAACGCGCTCTTAGGGGTCTTCGCGCGATGAGCATCCGCTTCCGCGGATGCTCATCTTGCGCAAAGAATCAGCGCAGGCCGAAGTACACGATCACTGCGAACGCCACGAGCACGAAGATCCCGAGGGGTGCGCCCTTCGCCTTCCCCTTCGTGTGGACGTCCAGCAGCGGGAAGAGCGCGGAGGCACCGAGGCCCTGGCCGAGCGCCGATGGCGGAACGTAGTCCGGCTCCGACTCGGGGACAGCCAGTCCAGGCGCGACCTGGCGAATCGTCGTCGCCCCGGACTCAGCGGCGGGCAGCGGCCGCATGGCGGTGAACTCGGCCGGGATCGGCCGGAGCGCAGTGGCTCCCGACGCGACCGTTGCTGCGGTCCGCAGCTGCAGGACAGTGACCCCGACGAGCAGCTGTCCGTCGACGGCGAGGTGCGCCGGGCTCTGGATCTCGTCGCCGTCCACGAAGGTGCCGTTGCGGGAGCCGAGGTCCTCGACCCGAACGCCATCGTCCTCGGGCGTGACCAACACGTGGCGGCGCGACAGGAGCTCGTCCTGTTGCAGGGCGACGCCGGGGCCCGGGTCGCGACCGATCTCGGTCGGACCGGCGAGCGGGATCATCCGCCCGGCCTCGGGACCCTCGACGATCTCCAGAACAAAGTCAGCCATGGCGGTTAGCATAGGCCAGGAGGTGGGGATGGCCAAGCCGATGCGGCCGACGGCATGAGCGAGACCCTCGGCGTCGGCTCGGAGATCGCCGGCTACCGCGTGACCGGACAGCTCGGCCGCGGTGGGATGGGCTTCGTCTGGGAGGCGGAGCACGCAATCCTCGGCCGCAAGGCGGCGATCAAGACGCTGTCCCACGATCTCGGCGACGACGGCGATTTCCGGGAGCGCTTCATCCAGGAGTCGCAGATGGTCGCGGCGCTCGACCACCCGAGCATCATCCCGATCTACGACGCGGGTGAGGAAAGCGGCATCGTCTACATCGCCATGCGCCACGTGGCCGGCGGCGACCTCCAGGGTCTGATCGCCGAAGGGCTGCTCGAGCTCGACCGAGCGGTCTCGATCCTCGAGCAGGTGGCGGGGGCGCTCGACGCAGCGCACGCGCGCGAGCTCGTCCACCGCGACGTCAAGCCGGCGAACGTGCTGATCGACTCCTCGTCCGACCGCGTCTACCTGACCGACTTCGGGATCGCGAAGCAGGCCCGCACACGTGGGCTGACCCGAACCGGCTTCTTCGTCGGGACGCTCGACTACGCAGCCCCGGAGCAGATCCAGGGCAAGCCGGTCGGGCCTCAGGCCGATGTGTACGCCTTCGGCTGCCTGCTCTTCGAGTGCCTGACGGGGGAGAAGCCGTTCGACCGCGAGACGGACGTCGCGGTCATGCACGCGCACCTGCTCGACCCGGCCCCCGCGCCGACGGAGCTCCGGCCCGAGCTGCCCGCCGCGATCGACGACGTCGTCGCGCGAGCGCTGACCAAGAACGAGGAGGAGCG
>JAYTJO010000373.1:0-2745 GCA_043730975.1 Thermoleophilia bacterium
CGCACCGGACGCCGTCGCGCTCGAGGAGTCGTATGTGGGAGCCGACGCCCGCATCGCACTCTTCGTCGGCCAGGCACGCGGCGCCGCAATGGTCGCCGCCGCCGCGGCGGGCGTTGAGTGCACCGAGTACGCGCCCGCCCGCGTGAAGCAGTCGATCTGCGGTCACGGACGAGCCGACAAGGGACAGATGCAGCGGATGGTCAAGATGCTGCTCTCGCTGCCCGAGATCCCGCCGACCTCGCACGAGGCCGACGCCCTCGCAGTGGCGATCTGCCATGCGCTGATGCCGCCGCTCGCCCGGATGGCGTCGTGATTGGCCGTCTCCGCGGGACGCCTGCCGGACGCAGCGCTGACGGTCTGTTGCTCGACGTCAGCGGCGTCGGCTACCTCGTCGCCGCGACGCCCGGCGTGATGCGACGCGCCGAAGGCGGCGGTGAGATCACGGTCGACACGTTCCTTCACGTCCGGGAGGACACGCTGCAGCTGTACGGCTTTGCCGATGCGTCCGAACGCGAGCTCTTCACGCAGCTCCTCACCGTGAGTGGTATCGGCCCCAAAGTCGCTCTTGCCGTGGTTTCTGGATCGCCGGCCGCGGAGCTCCGGCGTGCAATCCTGCTCGAGGATCACGCTCGCTTCCAGGTGATCCCCGGGATCGGGAAGAAGACGGCTGAGCGCATCGTGCTGGAGCTCAGGGACAAGGTGGCCTTCGCGGGCGAGGATCAGATCGTGCCGGTGGGCGAGGAGGCGCCTGCGCATCTCGACGCGCGCGACGCGCTCGTCGAGCTCGGGTACTCGGTGCTCGAGGCGGAGCAGCGTCTCGCGGACGTCGATCCGGAGTTGCCTCCCGCCGAGCGGGTGCGACTGGCGTTGCGGGCAACATGAGCGACCGCATCACGACTGCTGTGCTCGACCCGGAGGACGACGAGATCGAACGTTCTCTGCGACCGCGGCGGCTCGACGATTTCGTTGGCCAGGAGCGGATCAAAGAGCAGCTCGGCATCGCGCTCGACGCCGCCAAGGGGCGCGACGAGGCTCTTGATCACGTCCTGCTCGCCGGGCCTCCGGGTCTCGGCAAGACGACGTTGGCGCAGATCATCCGCGAGGAGCTCGGTGTCGGGCTGCGCACGGTCGCCGGCCCGGCGCTCGAGAAGAAGGACATCGCTGCGATCCTTACCGCGATCGAGCCGCGAGACGTCCTCTTCATCGATGAGATTCACCGGCTCAACCGCGCCGCCGAGGAGATCCTCTACCCGGCACTCGAGGACTTCCGCCTCGACATCATCTTCGGACAGGGAGCCGCTGCCCGCACACTGACGATCGATCTCCCGCCGTTCACACTGGTCGGCGCGACGACCCGCTCGGGCCTGCTGACGACGCCGTTGCGCGACCGCTTCGGGATGACCTTCCGGCTCGGATACTACGAGCCAGGCCAACTCGGTACGATCGTCCGCCGCTCGGCGTCGATTCTCGCCGTGGAGATCGAAGACGACGCCGCCGACGAGATCGCAGGACGCTCCCGCGGTACGCCGCGGATCGCCAACCGCATCCTCCGGCGCGTCCGCGACGTCGCCGAGGTGCGGCATGCTGGGAAGATCACGAACGAGATCGCGCGTGAGGCGCTCGATCTTCTCGAAGTAGACGGTCTCGGCCTCGAGCGGATCGACCGCGAGCTCCTCTCGGCGATCGCCGAGAAGTTCGATGGCGGCCCCGTCGGCCTCTCAACTCTTGCGGTCTCCCTCGGCGAGGAGCCCGACACAATCGAAGAGGTCTACGAGCCCTTCCTGCTGCAGCTCGGCTTCATCCAACGCACGCCTCGCGGGAGGACGATCACGGCGCTCGGTCGGGCACATGTGGGAGCCGTGCGCGTCGACGGGAGCCTCTTCTAGCCGTGCCCGAGCTCTGGACGCCGGGGATGACGGGGCCGCTCGACGAGCTCGTATCGCGGATCGTCCGTCGCATCGAGAGCTTCCGCGTCGAGCACGGGCTCGAGCGCGCGGGCGTGAGCGTGGAGCTGGCAGACGGTTCCCTGCATCGTCTCGCCTCCATCTCCTCCGACCCCGGCTTCGGGTTCGTGACGCTGTGCCCCCACTGCGAGGCGGGCGAGCCGGAGGAGCTGATCGTGCCCCTGGGAGCGATCAGGGAGATCAGGATCGCCTCGGTCGATGACGAGCTCCGACTTGGCTTTGCGCCGCCTCCAGAGGTCGGTTAACACGGGCGACGCGCGCCGCGGGCTTACGCCCCGCGGCTCGGGCGACGCATCCGCGCGAGCGTGTGCGTCGCCCCTACAGGCGCCTGAACTGCAGAGCGCGCCAGCTGGGCGTCGGCGCGAGCTCGAGCAGCGCCCGACCGCCCTCGGGCTCGGCGTACCCGAAGTCGCCCGTCGTCTCGTCGAAGCTCACCTCGAGCAACTCCTCCTTGACGCGATGGTCGAGGTACGCGCCGCGGAACACGAGCTTCCGCAGCCAGTAGACGAGCGATTCTCCCTCGTTGAGCGACAGGCGCTCCCAGTGCCGCATCAGGTATTTGCCAAGGGCACTCCGCGGTTCCTCGATCCGGCTGTCCGCTGCCAGCTCCACGAGGTCGAGCGCCTCTTCCTCGTCGAGATCGCTGTCGGCGACCAAATCGAGCTTGCAGGCGGCCGCCGTGACCCGCTCGCGGAAGTCGTCAGAGGCGAACGCGAAGCGATACCCGAGGAACTCGAGGACGTAGTCGTTCCCGGAGGTGTAGTTGAGCTCGCCCTGTGGC
>JAYTJO010000374.1:0-2484 GCA_043730975.1 Thermoleophilia bacterium
AGCCGCTCGTACAGCGCGAGCGTCTTCGCCGCCGCGACATCCCAGCCGAAGCGCTCGACCGCCCTCGCCCTGCCCGCTCGGCCCATCGTGTCGGCACGCGACGGCTCGGCCAACAACTCGTTGATCCGCGCTGCGAGGTCGGCGGCCATCCCTGCGGGATCGACAGGCGTCCCGGTGCCGTCTCCCTCCGCCTCGTACGGCACGAGCAGGCCCGTGACGCCGTCCTCCACGACCTCGCGGATACCGCCGACCGCCGTCGCGACGACCGCGGTCTCGCAGGCCATCGCCTCGAGGTTGACGATGCCCATCGGCTCGTAGATCGAGGGGCAGGCAAACACTGTCGCGTGGGTGAGGAGCTGGATCACGTCGGGCTTCGGGAGCATCTCCTCGATCCACACGACGTTGCCGCGCTCGGCCCGAACGACCTCCATCTTCGTGGCGATCTCGCCGGCGATCTCCGTCGTGTCGGGCGCTCCCGCGCAGAGGACGAGTTGCGCCGACGGGTCGATAAACGGAGCAGCGTCGAGAAGGTGCGCCAGGCCCTTCTGCCGAGTGATCCTCCCCACAAAGAGAACCGTCGGTCGGGCCGGGTCGATCCCGTGCCGCTCGAGGACGTCTGTCGCCCGGTCGGGCCGGTACTCGCTCGAGTCGATGCCGTTGTAGATCACGCGCGTCCGCGTTGGGTCGATCGCCGGATAGCAGGCGAGGATCTCCTCGAGATGCGCAGCAGAAACCGCGATGATCGCATCCGCCGACTCGAGCGCCGTACGTTCGGCAAAGCTCGACAGCTCGTACCCCCCACCGAGCTGCTCGCGCTTCCACGGCCGCATCGGCTCGAGGCTGTGCACCGTCGCAACGTGCGGGATTCCATGGACGAGCTTCGCAAGATGACCACCGAGATTCGCGTACCAGGTGTGGCTGTGCACGAGCTCCGCTCCGGCCACGCCCGCCGCCATGCTCAGGTCGATCGAGAACGCCTGTAGCGCTGCCGCGGACGGCTCCCCTCCCGCGAGCGCCTCCCACGAACGGTAGGCGGCAACCTTCGGCCCGCCCGGGATGGACGGCCTGTCAGCCCCCCAGCAGTGCACCGTCACGTCAGCGACGTGGGCGAGCTCGCGCGCCAGGTATTCGACATGCACGCCGGCACCCCCGTAGACCTCCGGCGGATACTCCCGCGTGAGCAGCGCGACCCTCATGCTTCGACGACGGCGCCCTTCTTGACGACGACGATCCCGTTCGCCGACATCACGAACCGCGCCCTGTCCTCCTCCGGGTCGACGCCGATCCGCGCGCCGGGGGCGATCCGCGCGTTCTTGTCCACGATCGCGTTTCTGACGATTGCACCGCGCCCGACGTCGACGCCGTGCATCAGCACCGAGCCCTCGACGAGCGCGTGGGAGTGGACGTGCACGTCGGGCGACAGGATCGACCGGCGCACCGTGCCACCCGAGACGACGACGCCCGCGCAGACCATGGAGTTCATCGCCGAGCCGGTGCGTCCCTCCTCCTCGAAGACGAACTTCGCCGGTGGCAGCTGCTCCGGCCAGGTGAGGATCGGCCAATCCTCGTTATAGAGGTTGAACATCGGGTCGACCGAGATCAGATCCATGTGTGCGTCGTAGTAGGCGTCGAGCGTTCCGACGTCGCGCCAGTAGGCGAGGTCACGATCGCTCGCACCGATGATCTTGCTGTTGGCGAAGTCCCACACGCACGCCTCACCGCGCTCGACGAGCTCGGGGATGATGTTGCCTCCGAGATCGTGAGCCGAGGTCTCGTCGGCAGCATCACGCGTGACCGAGTCGATCAGGACGTCGGCCGAGAAGACGTAGTTGCCCATCGACGCGAGGACCTCGCCCGGCGACTCCGTCATACCCACGGGGTCTTTCGGCTTCTCGCGGAAGGCCCGGATCGTGCGCGAGTTCGCATCGGTCTCGATGACGCCGAACTCACCGGCGCTCTCGATGGGGATGCGGATGCCCGCCACCGTGATTCCGGCGCCGAGGGCGATGTGCTGCTCGATCATCTGGCGTGGATCCATCCGGTAGATGTGGTCGGCGCCAAAGACGCAGATGTATTTCGGGCGCTCGTCGTAGATCAGGTTGAGGTTCTGGTAGATCGCGTCAGCCGAGCCGGCGAACCAGCGCGGCCCGCGGCGCATCTGCGCCGGTACCGGCGTGACGTAGTTGCCAAGGAGCGGCGAGAGGCGCCACGTCGTCGTGATGTGCCGGTCGAGACTGTGACTCTTGTACTGCGTCAGCACGGCGATCTTCAGCTGGCCTGCGTTGACGAGGTTGGAGAGCGCGAAGTCGATCAGCCGATAGTTCCCCCCGAAGGGAACAGCCGGCTTCGCACGATCTGCCGTGAGCGGCGCGAGGCGCTTCCCCTCACCTCCGGCCAGAACGATTGCGAAGACCCGCGAGTTACGCATGCCCGCAGCGTATTGGTTTACGCCGTGGTCGTTCGGCCGTGACCTGTCCCGCCCGC
>JAYTJO010000375.1:0-2910 GCA_043730975.1 Thermoleophilia bacterium
GGCTCAGCCGCCGATGTAGGACATCTCGACCCGCGGCAGCTCCGCGGTGCGCGACGAGCGCTCCTCGGAGTAACGGTCGGTGCGACGGCCCCAGATGCGCCCGATCGTGGCGTGGATCTCGGCGTCGGTTGCCTCGCCGCGGACGAGCGCGCGCAGGTCATGACCCTTCGTTGCGAAGAGGCAGGTGTAGAGGCGACCTTCGGCCGAGATGCGCGAGCGGCTGCAGTCGCCGCAGAATGGCTGCGTGACGGAGGCGATCACGCCGATCTCGCCGCTGCCGTCCCTGTACCGCCATCTTCGCGCGACTTCGCCACGGTAGTTCTCCTGCGCCGGCTCGAGCGGGAGATCGGCCGAGATCAGGGAGACGATCTCGGCGGCCGGGACGACGTCGTCGAGGCGCCAGCCGTTCGTGGCGCCCACGTCCATGTACTCGATGAAGCGGAGGATGTGACCGCTGCCCCGGAAGTGGCGCGCGAGCGAGACGACCTGGTCGTCATTGACCCCGCGCTTGACGACGGCATTGATCTTCACTTTGAGGCCCGCTGCCGCGGCGGCATCGATTCCTTCGAGGACGCGGGCCACCGGGAATCCGACGTCGTTCATCGCACGAAAGGTGTCATCGTCGAGTGAGTCGAGGCTGACCGTGACGCGCTCGAGGCCCGCAGCGAAGAGTGACTCGGCCTTCTGGGGCAGGAGGGCGCCGTTCGTCGTCAGCGCGACGTCGAGATCGCCCAGCCCGGTCAGCCGCTCGATCAGCACCTCGAGATCGCGGCGGAGAAGCGGCTCGCCACCCGTGAGTCGCACCTTCTCGACGCCGTGCGCGACGAATGCTCCGGCGAGACGCTCGATCTCCTCGAACGAGAGCAGCTCCTTCCGATCCATGAACCGATAGCCACGGCCGAACACCTCCTTCGGCATGCAGTAGACGCAGCGGAAGTTGCAGCGGTCGGTGACGGAGATCCGCAGATCCCGGACGGGGCGGCCCAGCGTGTCGAGCGTCGACGGGTGCGTGCTCATCTCGGCAGTCAGACTAGCGTGGCCGCGCAGGAGTAGCCTGCGCGGATGCCCGGCCGTCGCTTTCCGCCCGTTCTCGCGCTCGTCGTGGTCACTGCGATCTGGGGCTACACGTTCGTGCCGGTGCAGGAGGCGATCGCGATCTATCCGTTGTTCGCGTTCCTCGCGATTCGCTTTGCGATCTCCGCTCTCGTCCTGGTGCCCTTCGCGTGGGGCTCGGTTCGTGTGCTCCCGCGCGGCGGCCTGGTCGCGGGTGCTGGCGCGGGGGCGCTGCTTGCCACCGCTTATGGCTTGCAGACGGCCGGCCTCGAGCTCACAACCGTCTCGAGCACGGGCTTCATCACGGGCCTCTACGTCGTCCTGACGCCGATCCTCGCACTCGTGCTGTTCCGGACACCCGTTGCCGCGGCAGCCTGGATCGGCGTGGCGCTCGCGGTCGCAGGGTTGCTGCTGCTCAGCGGTATCCCCGGGGGCTCCGCGGTCGGGAACGCCCTCGTCCTCGGGAACGCCGTCGCCCAGTCGTTCCAGATCGTTGCGATGGAGCGGTTCGCACCACGCTACGACGCACGCGCGCTGACGTTCTTGCAGATGGCCGTCTCGTGCCTGGCGTTCACGGTAATCGCGATCGGACGTGGTGAGCTGTCGCTGCCCCGCGACGGTTCGGTCTGGTACGCGCTCGTCGTCACCGGCGTCTTCGCGGGGGCTCTCGGCTATCTCGTGGCGACATGGGTTCAGTCGCGGGCGACCGCGGCGCGCGCTGCCCTCGTCTTCACGCTCGAGGCGCCGTTCGCTGCACTCTTCGGCGTGCTTCTCCTTTCGGAGCGCCTGGGATGGATGGGCTGGGCGGGTTGCGCGATCATGCTCGCCGGGATTCTTGCTGCCGAGCCGTCGGCCGTCGGCGTATTGCGTCGCCTCGCCCGACAGCCCGAGCCCACCTGATGGACGCGGTTGTTCTCGCCCTTTGTTCGGCGGCGCTCTTCGGGGGCATGACCGTCGCGCTTCGCCCGGCGCTCGCGCGGGGCGACGACCCGCTCGTCGGCGCTCTCTGGACCGTCCTGCCCGCGACCTGCATCGCACTGATTGCCGCGGCGATCGCCGGGAACTGGAACGTCGCGGCGGTCTGGCCGTTCGCACTCGCAGGAATCCTTGCCCCGGGGGTGTCGCAGATCCTCTTCACACTCGCTGTTCGTGACGCGGGGCCTTCGCGCGCCTCCGCCACCGTCGGGATGGCGCCGCTCTTCGCGGTCTCGTTCGCGGCGATCCTCCTCGGCGAGCCGCTCGTCGCCGGGATCGTGATCGGCGCTGTGCTGATCGTGACCGGTGGGATTCTGCTCGCGAGCGAGTCGGGGCGTCCGGAGCACGTGAAGACGATCGGTCTCGTCTTCGCGCTCGCCTCGACATGCGCCTTTGCCTTGCGCGACACCCTCGTTCGCTGGCTCGCCGTCGACACGGACGTCTCGCCGGAGCTTGCGATCAGTGCGACGCTCCTCGCCGGAGTCGCGACGATCCTCGTCGCGATCACCGTCAGCCGACGGCGCCTCACCCTCGGGTCGCTGCCTGCGTTCGTTCCGGCCGGAGTGCTCTTCGGTCTCTCCTACGTCTCGCTGTACGAGGCGTATTTCCGTGGCCGCCTCAGCGTCGTCGCGCCGCTCGTCGCGACCGAGTCGCTGTGGGGGGTGGGGTTGTCCGCTCTCTTCTTGCGGCGTGTCGAGGGCGTCGGCCGTCGACTCGTCGTGGGAGCCATGTTCGTCGTCGCAGGTGGGATCGTGATCGGTCTCACGCGCTGAATCGCGCCGCACATTCATATCTGATACGATCTGGCTTAGATTAATCTCAGTCACTCACACTTAGATACGGAAGGAACCAGCATGGCAAAGACAATCGGTATCGACCTCG
>JAYTJO010000376.1:0-3614 GCA_043730975.1 Thermoleophilia bacterium
CACGGTCGATGTCTCGTCGCCCGGCCTCGACAGGCCGCTTCGCCGGCCGGAGCACTTTCGCGCGGCGATCGGCCAGGACGTTCAGATTCGCACGGCCGGGGAGATCGCCGGCAAGAAGAAGTTTCGCGGCCCCGTTGTGGCCGCGTCGGAGCGGAGCCTCCGAATCGCCGACGGCGACGCGGAGCTCGACATCCCGTACGACGCAATCGTCCGGGGCAACCTGATCGACGAGGGATAGGTGACGTCATGACGCAGGAAATCCTGGAAGGCATTCGCACCATCGAGCGGGAGAAGGGCATCGAGGCCGGCACGCTAGTGGCGGCGCTCGAGGATGCGCTGCTGGCCGCGTACAAGAAGACGCCAGGTGCTTCCCGTCACGCAGAGGTGATCCTTGACGACGAGGGCGACTTCCGGGTGTACTCGATCGAGATTCCCGGTGACCTCGAGGAGCGCCTCGTCGACCAAGCGCGTGAGGCAGCGATCGACGAGCTCGAGCGGATCGAGGAGGAGACGGGCGAGCGACAGCACACCCTGGTTAGCGACGCAGATCTCGAGCTGGACTGGGCGCAGGTCCCCGAGGATCTGATGGTACGTGCCGACGCGACGCCGGAGGGCTTCGGGCGCATCGCCGCGATGACGGCGAAGCAGGTGATTCAGCAGCGCATCCGCGAGGCGGAGCGGGCGATGATGTACGACGAGTACATCGATCGTCAGGGAGAGGTCGTCACGGGCATCGTGCAGCAGGCGGGCGACCGCAACAACGTGCTCGTCGATCTCGGTCGCGTCGAGGCTCTCCTGCCGCGGTCGGAGCAGGTCGATGGCGAGCGATACGAGCAAGGCTCGCGGATCAAGGCCGTGATCACCGAGGTGCGGTCGGGCACGAAGGGGCCGCAGGTGATTCTCTCGCGACGCGATCCCGAGCTGATCAAGACGCTCTTCGAGCTCGAGGTTCCCGAGATCGCAGATGGCCTCGTGGAGATTCGCGGCGTTGCCCGCGAGCCCGGCTACCGCTCGAAGATCGCCGTCGAGTCACACACCCAGGGAGTCGATCCCGTTGGCGCCTGCGTTGGGCCGCGTGGCTCGCGCGTCCGGATGGTCGTTTCGGAGTTGCGTGGCGAGAAGATCGACATCATCCCGTGGAACTCCGAGCCTGCTCGGTTCGTCGCCAAGGCGCTCTCCCCGGCGCGCGTGCGTGAGGTCTACATCGACGACGACACCCGGGAGGCGACCGTCGTCGTCCCCGACGACCAGCTCGCGCTCGCGATCGGGAAGGAAGGCCTCAACGCCCGGCTCGCGGCGCGGCTCACCGGCTGGAAGGTCGACATCCAGTCCGACAGCGAGTTCGCGAAGGCCGAGGCTGAAGCTGCCTATGCCGGGGAGGACGACACGCAGGAGTTCTCGGGTCGCTGTGCTGCGATGCTCACGAACGGCAAGCGCTGCCCGAACGCTGCGCTCCCTGGCTCTCACTACTGCGGTGTCCCGGCACACCAGGAGCTCCACGGAACAGCACCTCCCGCGGAGCTTCCCGAGGATGATGCCGCGGACGAGATCGACGAGGCGGTGGCGGAGGTTGTTGCAGAAGTTGCCGAGGCGGAGGCCGTGCTCGACGCGATCGTCGAGGAGGCAGTCGTGGCAGGAGAGATCACCGTCGAGGACGCCGTAGCGCTCGAGGTGGCGATTGAAGAGGCAGCCGTCGAGGTGGCAGCCGAGGCGATCGTTGCAGCCGTCACCGAGATTGCCGAGGAGGACGAGTCTCCTGAGGCATGACCGCTTTGCCGGAGAGGACGTGCGTGGGCTGTGGACGCAGGGCTCCGCAGTCCGAACTGCTGCGCTTTGGCTCGGTCGACGGGCGGCTCACGGCAGGTCGGACGGTCCCTGGGAGGGGTGTGTACACCTGCCGTCGGCTCGTGTGCTTCGAGAGAGCAGTCGCATCGCGTGGCTTCAACAGGGTGCTTCGTCGCACGATCCTCGTCGAGTCGGAGCTCGCGCGCCACTACACTGACAGCTGATGGCCGACGAACCCAACAAGCCAAGTCGCCCGATCCGTCCTCGTGGAGGCCCGTCTGGGCGTAAGCGTCGGGTCGTGATTGACGGCGGGAACACCCGTGGGCGCGATGGTCGTCAGGCGCGAGATCGCGGCGCGTCGTCGGAGACGCAGTCACGGCAGCAGCCGGTGGCGGCTCCAACCGGTCCTGTCACCGTCCCCTCGGGGGTCAGTGTCAAGGACCTCTCCGCAGCGCTCGGCATCACGGTTGTTCAGATCATCAAGATCATGATGGGGCTCGGTGAGATGGTTACGATCACGCAGTCTCTGAGTGACGAGTCCGTGCTGCTCATCGCCACCGAGGTCGAGCGTGAGGTCGTGATCAAGCACGCAGCCGACGACGATGACGAGCCCGAGATCTTCGAGGATGCGGAGGCCGACCTTGCGGCGCGTCCGCCGGTCGTGACGATCATGGGTCACGTCGACCACGGGAAGACCACGCTTCTCGACGCGATCCGCGAAACATCCGTCGTCGACACCGAGGCGGGTGGGATCACCCAGCACATCGGTGCCTACCAGGCAGTCCTCGGCGGACGCCGGATCACCTTCCTCGATACCCCGGGTCACGAGGCCTTCACGGCCATGCGCGCCCGCGGTGCGAAGGTGACCGACATCGCGATCCTCGTCGTTGCAGCTGACGACGGTGTGATGCCGCAGACGCGTGAGTCGATCTCGCACGCGCGCGCCGCGGGAGTGCCGATCGTCGTTGCCGTCAACAAGATCGACGTCCCCAATGCCAATCTCGACCGCGTCCGCTCCGAGCTCGCAACCGAGGGGTTGCAGCCCGAGGAGTGGGGCGGAACAACCCAGTTTGCCGAAGTGTCGGCCAAGCAAAGACTCAATCTCGACGAGTTGCTCGAGAAGCTCTTGCTCGTTGCGGACGCCGAGCTCGATTTGCGCGCGAACCCGTCCGCCGACGCATCTGGCCCGATTATCGAATCACGTCTCGATGTCGGTCGCGGCCCGGTCGCGACGATGCTCGTTCATCGCGGCACGCTGCGCGTAGGTGACGCAATCGTCGCTGGCGACGCCTCCGGCAAGGTGAGAGCGCTCTACGATTACAAGGGCGAGAAGGTAAAGGAGGCGCGCCCCGGCGAGCCTGTCGAGATCCTCGGCTTCGACCGGCCACCGCCCGCCGGCGAGCTTGCCCGCGTCGTCGAGCACGAGCGCCTCGCAAAGGATCTTGCCCAGAAGCGGGCCGGGCGTCTTCGTCGCGAGCAACTCGCACAGCGTTCCAAGCGCGGCGTCTCGCTCGAGAGCCTGTTCTCGCAGCTGCAGGAGGGTGTCGTCCAGGACCTCAACATCGTGCTCAAGGGCGATGTCCAGGGGTCGGTCGAAGCGTTGCTCGGCGAGCTCGGGAAGATCCAGCACTCCGAGGTGCGCGTCAACGTGATCCACACCGGCGTCGGCGGCATTACCGAGAACGACGTCAATCTTGCCTCTGCGTCAAATGCGCTCGTTATCGGATTCAACGTGCGCCCGAGCGCCGAAGCTCGCGCACTGGCCGACCGCGAAGGCGTGGACATTCGAACCTACCGCGTCATCTACCAGCTCACCGACGAGATCCAGC
>JAYTJO010000377.1:0-3362 GCA_043730975.1 Thermoleophilia bacterium
GAGGGAGTGAACGACGAGGCGGAGACGCGGGTCGTGGTCGAGACGTACAAGGAGATCTTCGACCGGATCGCAGCGGAAGAACTCCGCGTCAACGTCGCGCTCAAGCTGACGCACCTCGGACTCGGGTTCGACGAGCGGCTCGCGTGCGCGAACATCGGCGAGCTCGCCTCACACGCCGCACGGCTTCGGAACTTCGTCCGGCTCGACATGGAGGAGTCCGCGTTCGTCGACGCGACGCTCCGCGTCTATCGGAGTCTTCGGGAGGAGGGGCACGAGAACGTCGGCACCGTGCTCCAGTCGTACCTCTACCGGACGCCGGGCGATCTCGAGGCGCTGCTCGATCTCTCTCCGAACCTTCGGTTCGTCAAGGGGGCCTACCTCGAGCCTCCCGAGCTCGCGTACCCCGAGAAGTCGGATGTCGACGTCGCGTACGGGAGGCTCGTAGAGCGGTCACTGTCCGCTTCAGGGTTCACCGCGATCGCGACGCACGACACGGCACTGATCGCCCAGGCGATCTCCTACGCGAAGGCCAATGGCATCGGCCGCGACCGGTTCCAGTTCCAGATGCTCTACGGCGTCCGAAGCAAGCTGCAGCTCGATCTCGTCGCGAAGGGATACGACGTCCTCGTCGCGACCCCGTACGGCCCGGATTGGTACCGCTATCTGATGCGCCGCCTCGCGGAGAGGCCCGCGAACGTGCTCTTCATCGCGAAGAACATGGTCCGCCGCTAGGGAACCCAGCGCTCCGCGAGCGGCGTCACCTGGAGTTCGTGCGTCGCGCCGCGGGCGCCCTGATCGGCGAGGAACAGCACCGAGGCGGCGAGCTCCCGCGGGTCGGCGAAGTTGGCCTTCGCGTCTTCCGGAGCGTCGGCGATGGGCTGAATCCCGGCGTCGACGATCAGCAGGGCAACGTGGATCCCCTGCTCGCGCAGCTCGAGCGCAGCAGCTTGAGTGATTGCTCGCACTCCAAAGGCCCCGGCGGCCCAGAGACCGCGTCCCGCGGACGCCCGACGGGAGGAGCCGCCTGTCACCTGAATCACGGTCGCGGGGCGACCCTGGTCAACGAGAAAGGCACCGGAGGCGGAGAGGAATGCGAAGGCGGAGCGTGCGGGTGCTGCGGCCCACGATTCGTACGCATCGGGGGCTGCCTCCGCGATCGGCCCGCCTCCGAACGGCCCACTCCGGTCACCGCCGTACGCCGACGCAGCGTTGACGACGAGATCGACGCCGCCGTGAGCCTCGGCCGCGTCCGCGAGCGCCGCGCGCACGCTCGCCTGATCGGTCACGTCGGCCCTGAGGGCGAGCGCACCTGCCTCGGTGACTCCGGCCAACGTCGACTCGGAGCGCGCGACGCCTGCCACGGCCCAGCCCTCGGCGCAGAGGAGGTCGATGATTCCCTTGCCAAGGTTGCGCGCTCCGAAGACAACGGCGCTCCTGCGGGGATTGTCGATCGTGGTCATCAGGTGCCTCTCGATCGTGGGGTACAAGCAAGTCTTTTCGGAGCCTATCGGCCGACCAGTTCCCGCCCTCCGACTCGGGCGCCTGTGTAAGCATCCAACGCACCAACCCCCTCCCGAAGGAGCTGAGATGGCCCGACCCGTCACCCTTTTCACCGGCCAGTGGGCCGACCTGCCCTTCGTCGACCTCGCCGCCGATCTCGGTGCGTGGGGCTTCGACGGCGTCGAGATCGCGTGCTGGGGCGATCACTTCGAGGTCGACAGGGCGATCGCCGATTCGGGCTACGTCAAGGAACGCCGTTCACTGCTCGAGAGTCACGGCCTGGGCTGCTGGGCGATCGGCGCTCACCTCGTCGGCCAGGCTGTCGCCGATCCCATCGACGCGCGTCACCAGGGAATCCTGCCGCCCGAGGTGTGGGGCGACGGCGAGCCCGAGGGTGTCAGACAGCGGGCGGCGGAGCGGATGAAGGACACGGCACGGGCCGCGGCAGCATTCGGTGTCACCGTCGTCAACGGTTTCACCGGATCGCCGGTCTGGCACATGCTCTACTCGTTCCCGCCGAACGACTTTGCCGAGGTCGAGCGCGGGTACGACGAGTTCGCCGAGCGCTGGGGCCCGATCATCGACGTCTTCGACGCGGAGGGCGTGCAGTTCGCGCTCGAGGTGCATCCGACGGAGATCGCGTACGACTTCGTCACGACGCGCAAGACGCTCGACGCGATCGGGAACCGGCCCGGCTTCGGGATCAACCTCGACCCGAGTCACTTCGCGCATCAGTTCCTCGACACGGCGGCGTTCGCGATCGAGTTCGCCGACCGGATCTACCACGTGCACATGAAGGACTCGCGGCGTTTCCTCGATGGGCGCAGCTCGATCCTCGGTGGTCACCTCAACTTCGGAGAGCCGCAGCGCGGTTGGGATTTCGTCTCACCTGGCCACGGCGACGTCGACTTCGAGGCGTTCTTCCGAGCCTTGAACCGGATCGGCTACACCGGGCCACTCTCGATCGAGTGGGAGGACTCGGGGATGGATCGGGAGTGGGGGGCGAAGGACGCACTCGCGTTCGTCCGTCGCACCGATTTTGCGCCTTCTGCGGTTGCGTTCGACGCCGCCATGCAGAGGGAGGGCTCGTAGGGCGGGAGCTGTCCCGCCCACCCCTCCTCACTGACGAGATCCGAAGGAGCGGTTTCGGGAGCGAACGTCGAGTTGGTGGTGAGGGCCGCCCGGAAGAGGAGCGCAGGAATGTGGGCGCAGTCGCACATCCGGTTGTTGCCCTGCCGCGCTTGACTCCGGCCCCTCCGTCATCGATGCTCGTCGAGGTGGAAGCTCAGTCGAGCTCGGTGGAGCCGCACGCGGTGGAGACCTCGTCGAACGGTGCCGTGCCCAAGATCCGCCTCGAAGGCGTGCACAAGAGCTTTGGCGACAACGTCGTTCTGAGCGGCATCGACCTCACCGTCGCGGCGGGCGAGGTCCTCGTGATCATTGGCCGTAGCGGCAGCGGCAAGAGCACGCTTCTGCGCTGCACGAACCTCCTCGAGCCCCTCGACTCGGGTCGGATCTACCTCGAAGGGGAGGAGGTCACGGCGAAAGGCGTCGACGTCTCTATCGTCAGACAGCAGGTCGGCATGGTGTTCCAGCAGTTCAATCTCTTTCCGCACCTCGACGTGCTCGACAACCTCACGCTCGCCGCACGCAGAATCAAGAGGGTCGAGCGCAAGGAGGCGGAGCTGCGCGCGCGGGAACTGCTGACGCGCGTGGGACTGGAGGAGAAGGCACACCAGCATCCGCACCAGCTCTCGGGCGGACAGCAGCAGCGCGTTGCGATTGCCCGCGCGCTGATGATGGCGCCGCACGTGATGCTCTTCGACGAGGTGACCTCTGCCCTCGACCCGGAGCTCGTTGGC
>JAYTJO010000378.1:0-1951 GCA_043730975.1 Thermoleophilia bacterium
GGTGAGGCGGTTTCGATGTTCGGCGACGAGATAGGACTCCGTGCGAATCAGGTCGAGGCGCTCGGGCTCGTCGGGCATCCTATTCCGACGTCGCCGGCAGCGATCGAGGACGCGCTGGCCGCCGGGCGAATACCCGTCGTTGCGCCGCTCGCGGAGGGGCCGCTCAACGTCAACGCCGACGAAGCGGCCGCTGCGCTCGCAGTCGGACTCGGTGCCGAGCGAATCGTCTTCGTCAGTGACGTCCCGGGCGTGCTGATGGACGGAGCGGTGATGGGGCAGATCGACGTCGAGTCCGCCGATCGGATGCTCGGCGACGGAACGTTCCAGGGGGGGATCGTGCCCAAGCTCGAGGCAGCGGTGATCGCGACCCGCGGCGGAGTGCATGCCGTGATCGGCGCCACCGAGGTGGTCGCGTGACCTCGCTCCTCGACGCCCGCAGCTCCGTTCTGCCGACGTATGCGAGGGCAGACCTCACGGTCGTCCGTGGTGAGGGGTGCACCGTCTGGGACGACACCGGCCGTTCGTACCTGGATTTCGTCGCCGGAATCGCCGTCGTTGGTCTAGGCCATTGTGCTCCAGGCCCTCTTGCGGCGGCACGGCACCAGCTCGACGAGCTTTGGCACGCCTCGAACCTCTACTGGACGGAGCCGATGCTGCGGCTCGCATCGCTCCTCGCCGAGCGGTTCGAAGGGAGTAGCGCCTTCTTCTGCAACTCCGGTGCCGAGGCAAATGAAGCTGCGCTGAAGATTGCGCGGAAGGCGACGGGTCGGAGCCGAATCGTCGCCCTCGAGGGTGGGTTCCACGGACGGACATTCGGGGCTCTCTCTGCGACCGGTCAGCCGGGTAAGTGGGAAGGTTTTGGCCCGCTCGTCCCCGGCGTCTCGTTCGCGCGCCCGAATGACATTGAATCGCTCGAGGCAGCACTCGCGCCCGCGAGCGACACCGCGTTGATCCTGCTCGAGCCGGTTCTCGGCGAAGGCGGCGTGATCCCGCTCGAGCCGGCGTTCGCGCAGGCTGCGGCCGAACTCGCGCTCGAGGTTGGTGCGCTCCTCTGCGTCGACGAGGTTCAGGCCGGAATGGGACGCACGGGCACGTTCTTCGCGTACGAGCAGCTGGGGATCCGCCCTGACCTCGTGACCCTCGCGAAGGGGCTTGCGAACGGGCTGCCCATGGGAGCACTGCTCGCCGGCGAGCGTGCTGCTCCGGGGTTCGTGCCCGGCGATCACGGCTCGACCTTCGGCGGCAACCCCGTCGTCGCCGCTGCGGCCTGCGCTGTCGTCGAGGCGATCGACGCTGACCTCCTCACGAACGTGCGCGAGCGCGGCGCCGACCTCGAAGCCGGGCTCGCGGCTCTCCCGGCCGTTCGTTCGGTCAGGGGTCGCGGCCTCCTGATCGGCGCCGAGCTCGATCGGCCGGTCGGCCCCGTTGTCGACGCGTGCCGGGAGCAGGGCCTGCTCGTGCTCTCGGCCGGGCCGGACGTGCTCCGGTTGACCCCTCCGCTTGTCGTCGACGCGGCTCAGGTTGCCGAGGCCCTCGCGATCCTGAAAGGAGTGCTTGCAGCATGAACCGGCGCGAACGCCAGGCAGCAATCCTCCGACTCGTCCAGGACAGGGCGCTCTCGACGCAGGCCGAGCTCGTCCAGTCGCTCCAGGACGAGGGGCACGACGTGGTTCAGACGACCGTCTCCCGCGATGTCGCCGAGCTCGGGCTCGTCAAGGTGCGCGCCCCGAGCGGCAGGCTCATCTACGCCCCGCCCGGGACGGGCGACGCCGATCGGCTACGCGCGATCGGCGCTGCGATGAGACGGTATGCCATCGGGGTTCAGGCTGCGAACAGCGGGCTCGTCGTTGTGACGACTCCGTCCGGCTACGCGAGCGCCCTCGCGCAGGCGATCGACGAGGGGAGCCACCCCTCGATCGCCGGGACGCTCGCAGGCGACAACACGATCTTC
>JAYTJO010000379.1:0-4117 GCA_043730975.1 Thermoleophilia bacterium
TAGCCAGACGATCGATTGCAACCTCGACTTCCTGCCCGTCGGGGTTGTCACCAAGGTCGTCTTCGCGGTCAGGGTCACCGGGCAGGGAACGATCAGCGCCACGGCATCGGGGGACAAGGAGGCAAACCCGGCCGACAACACCGCCGCCGTTTCTCTCCAGCTCACCGTCCCGCCCACTCCCCCGACGCGCACACCGAGCTCGGGCAAGGGCATCACGAAAGCCGGAAGCGCGAGAGCCGACAAGCTGCTCGGCACCGCCTATCCCGACGTTCTTCGCGGCCTGGGCGGAGACGACACCATCAACGGCAAGGCAAGCGCCGACAAACTCTACGGCGGCGCCGGCAACGACGCGATCCTGGGTGGAACCGGCCTCGATCTGATCGAAGGCGGCGCCGGCAACGACCGCATCTCCGCTCGAGACGGCCAACGCGACACGATCCGCTGCGGCGCCGGCAAAGACACCGTCACCGCCGACAACAAAGACACAGTCAGTCGAGACTGCGAGACAGTACGACGCGCCTGACCGACTCACCTCGCCACGATCCGCGAAGCGCAGCACGGTTCGTGGAACCGACCCCAGCGTGCGATAGTCGTGCGATAGTTTTCACCCGCCTCAGGCGGACTTGAGCGGTCTTGAGCGGAAGATTCGCCTCGGCCGACCACGCGTTCGAGCGAGCCGCAATCGGCGTCAACACGCCAGAAACGGCTTAACGGAGCGGCGCCGGAGTCGAACCGACCGAGCGTGGGGTTACCACACCGCACAGGTTTTGAAGACCCGCTGGGCCACCGGGCCCATGCCGCTCCGCGACAAAGGCTACCGGCGGCGCAGATTGGAGCGTCGAGTCGACAAGGTGCCGTCCGATCTCGACATCTCGGACTTCCTCCGATTCACGAGCAAACAACACACCCCCGAACGGGGCATCGCAGATGCCCCGTTCGTGCGTAGCCGCGGGCGCTGCGCTCCGCGAGCCTTGCTCGGATCCCCTCGTCGGCCAGCCTTCCACACCGGTGGCTGCCCGGTTCGAGGGCGACGCACCGTTCCGCAACTGACCCCTGGAGGTCGATCCCATGCCCGAAGGCCCGATCGCAGCCGCGCCGAACCCACCCGCACCGCCCTTCCCTCCCTATCCGCCGTATGCCCCGTTCCCGCCCTACCCGCCCTACCCACCGGTCGTGCTCCAACTCGGGCACGGCCATTGCGGCTGCGGGGGTAGCCACTCAACACCCGTCGCGGCGCCGCCGTCATACGCCGGTCCGCCGTACGCAGGCCCGCCCTCCGCAGGCCCGCCCTTCGGCCCACCGCCGTCGTACGTGCCACCCGTCCCGCCCACACCGGTCGGACCCGGCACGGTGACGACGCCGCCCGCGCCCGGGTTCAACCCGCTCGACCCACTGGGCTCGCTCGTGGGACTCCTCGGAGGGCTCTTTGGCGGGAGGCGGTAGGGGATGGCTGATCCGTCTGCGTTCGCCGACCTGGACGCCGCCCAGCTGCACTACCTCAAGGCGCAGTACCTCACCTCGCTCCAGATGGTCGACGAGACAGAGACAGCGCTGAAGGTCCAACTCGTCCAGATCGTCACGACACGCAAGCAACTGCAGGACTTGATGGGCGAGCTCGACGCGAAGCTCGCCGGGGAGACGACACCCAAGAAGCCCACGGAGGAGCCGGCGGTCAAACCGACGCCGCGGCGAGCGCCCCGCAAGAAGCCGGTCACGCCGTAGGCCGCGAAAACAGCCCAGGGAGGCATCGGCGTAGAACCAGGCCGATGCCTCCCAGCGGGTTCACGCAGCCTTCGCCGGCGCTCCCTTGTAGGTGTCGCTGCCGAAGCCGAGGATCAGCGAGAAGATCGGCGACAGGAAGATCAGACCGATCGCGAAGCCCGTGCCGCGGCCGAAGGCCTTGGCCAGGTCGAGCGCCACGATGATCCAGATGATGAGGCCGACGAACGGGATGAGCATCAGCAGCACCCACCACCACTCGCGGCCGACGATCTTCAACAGGACAATGACGTTGTAGATCGGGATGAGAGACTTCCAACCGGCCTCGCCAGCCTTCTCGAACATCATCCACCAGCCGGCGATCACCGCGATGATGAATGCCAGATAGATAATCCACACGATTCCGTTCATGAAGCGCCTCCCAGCGGGGAAATGAGTACGTCTGATCATGGTTTGCCGGGCGGACGGGGAACCCTGCACGGTTCGCTCGCGGTCGTTCACGGAAAGTAGGATCGATTCATGCCGCACATTCGCCTGACCGAGCCCGACGAGGCGACCGGGCTCCTCGCCTCCGAGTACGACTCCGCGATCGGCCGCGCCGGGAAGATCTTCAACATCGTCAAGGCGATGAGCCTCCGTCCCGAGACGCTCCAGGCCTCGATGGAGATGTACAAGACGATCATGTTCGGGCCTTCGAGCCTCAGTCGCGCCGAGCGGGAGCTACTCGCGACCGTCACATCGAGTGCTAACGACTGCCACTACTGACCGCTCTCGCACGCAGACGACCTCCGTGTTGAGGGCGCAGACGAGGATCTCGCGCGACACGCGTCGCATGACTACGGCAAGGCTGACCTCGAGCCGCGGGTTATGGCGCTCTGCGACTACGCCGTCAAGCTGACGAAGGCGCCGGCGTCGGTCGGGCTCGCCGACGCCGACGAGCTCCGCAGCCATGGCTGGGACGACGCGGCAATCCACGACGCGATCCAGGTGATCTCGTACTTCAACTACATCAACCGCGTCGCCGAGGGCGTCGGAGTCGAGGACGAGCCCGAGTGGGCGCAGCGAGACGACAAGCCGCGGTGATCCTGTACATACGTGGGTGGGCGCCCGCCGTGGACGGCGGTCGAGGCTGCGCCTCGCCCCTACGAGGACAACGGCACCCCACCCCGTAGGGCGCGACGCGTACGCGTCGCCTGAATCCGCGCCGCAACCCACGATCGAGGCTGCGCATCGCCGCTACGACATCCGACCCGCACGGCGCAGGACCCGGCGGTCGCCGAGGCGGCGCGTGACGCCGTCCTGGTCGAGCCGCTCGAGCAGGAGTTGCGCGTCGCGGCGGCCGACACCCGCGAGATCGCGAAAGCGGGCGAGGACGATCTCCCCGGCCGCACCGCACTCCGTCACCACCAGCTCGCGCGCCCGCTCGTACGATGCGGTCGAGACGACGAACCCGTCACCGAGCCGGACGAGATCTCCTTCGGTCTCGAGGAATCGCGCCAGCTCGGGGTCGCCCGGCTTCACGGCCGCAAGGCCACTCGCGTCGAGGTTGCGCCGAAGCGCGTCCGCCGCCTCGGCCCGCTCCCCGAGCGATGCGGCGACACCGGGCAGGTAGGCGATCGCCCCGCGCCGCTCGACCGGCAGGAGCGGCAGCACGGCTGCTGCCCACGGCTCCGCGGGCAGTAGCTCCGCTACAGCGAGCCCCGGCTCGAGCGGCGACTCGTCGGCCCGCCTCCGCAGCCGCTCCGCGACCGCGTCGCTCGTCTCATCGAGCCACTCCTGCGAGAACGCCCAGCCGCCTGCCTGGATCACTGCCGCGAGCCCCTCCTCGAGCTCTGCCGGAGAGAGCAGCCCGCGAGCGGCGAGCGAATCGACGGCGACAGGAGCCTGGACGGTGGCCGTGATGATCGATGCCGGATCGCCTTGCTCGAGGAGCTCGAGGCGCTCCGCCTCGAGCCTTCGCGGCGGTGCGGGATCGAGCACCGTCGCTCCGCCGAGCGTCGTTTCTCCCCGAAGCACCACGCGGTCGCCGCGCGCAGCGACGACGGGAGCCTCGAGCCGGAGTTGCGCCAGGTGGCCACCGACGCGAGCGACCCGCGCAGGAATGCGGGACGTGCCGTGATGGACGGAGACACGCGCGCCGTTCTCGATTGGCGTCAGCTCCTCGAGCTCGACATCGAGGCGATACGAGATCGGGCAACGGTTCCGAACGCCGGCACTTTGGCCCAATCCACGAGGATGAACACCGGTGGCCACGCGGCGGCGATCCAGCCAATGGTCCCCCCCATGCGGACGATCCCGAATTCTTCCTGAGCATCTTTCATGCTGGCAAACGCGACCGAATTCGTGATCGAAATCGTGGGCACGTAGAACACGCAATGCACCAGCATCAGCAGAAAAA
>JAYTJO010000380.1:0-4943 GCA_043730975.1 Thermoleophilia bacterium
GTCACTGTCACCCGCGAAGCTCAGCGCGCGACTCTCGATCAGATCGAACTCCGGCGTGTCGAACCGACCGCCCCGACGATACGCGTCCTGCCAGATGAAGAAGACCTCGTAGATGACGCCGGCGGCGTTGAGCTGGAGCTCGTAGTAGCAGTCACCCCCGTCGATGAAGACCTCGATGTCGTTCTCGAGAAAGACAAGGGCGTCTCGCTCGGTCGCCTCGGCGCGGACAAACGGCTCCTCGATCCAGAAGGCCATATACAGCGCCTCGTCGTCCCAGAGCAGCGCCGCGCGCGTATCGTAGAGACCTGGGGCGCCGGTAACCATGTCACCGAATCGTGGTGACCGCTCGGCAGCGCGCCACACGGGGCCCTCGAGAGTCCCGTCCACGGGAGGCCGGGCCGGAGTCCGCAGGCAACGATAGGTCGTCGACGCACCAACCTGTGGCCTGCTCAAGCTTCTACGTGCTCCCCGACAGCAGCCGGCTCGGCAGCACCCACCACGAGCCCCGTCGCCGGGTCGAAGAAGTGGAGCCGCTTGTTGTCGATCGCGAGCTCGACGTCGGATCCCGGTGTGGTGATCTTCTTGGCGCCAACGACGGCCGTGAAGACCGCACGCTCGTCGGCGAACAGCGTCCCGTCGTCGCCGTCATTGTCCTCTGCCGCTCGCACGGCCTCTGCCGTGACGCGTGGGGCGTCGATTGCGAAGATCAGGTGGTTCTCGGCGCCGAGGTCCTCGACGACGTCGACGTGTACCTGGATGCGAGGAAGATCGGACGCCGGGTCGACGTGCTCGAAGTCCGTTGGGCGGATACCAAGGATCACCTTGCGGTTCGCGCCAACGAGCGGGGAGGATGTCGGGAGCTTGATGTCGAAGCCACCGAACCGAACCGAACCGCCCTGAACGTCAGCGTCGACGAGATTCATCGATGGCGAGCCGATGAACGCCGCGACGAAGAGGTTGGCCGGCGTGTGGAACAGCGCGTGCGGCGTGTCGAGCTGCTGCAGCAACCCGTCGCGGAGGACAGCGACCCGCTGCCCCAACGTCATGGCCTCGACCTGATCGTGGGTCACGTACACGGTCGTCACGCCTAGCCGATCGTGGAGCTTCGCGAGCTCGGCCCGCATCGACACGCGAAGCTTGGCATCGAGGTTTGAGAGAGGCTCATCCATCAGGAATGCCTTCGGCTCTCGCACGATCGCACGGCCCATCGCGACGCGCTGCCGCTGACCGCCCGAAAGCGCCGCTGGCTTACGGTCGAGGTAGTCCGTAAGGCCGAGCGTGTTCGCGACCTCGTTCACCTTCTTCTGCCATTCCTCCTTCGGCATCTTCCGGATCTTGAGGCCGTAGGCGAGGTTGTCCCGCACCGTCATGTGCGGATACAGCGCGTAGTTCTGGAAGACCATCGCGATATCTCGCTCCTGCGGCGGCTTGTCGGTCACGTCGACGTCGCCCACGAAGACATCGCCCATACTGATGTCCTCGAGCCCTGCGATCATGCGCAGAAGCGTCGACTTGCCACAGCCCGAGGGGCCGACCAGGACGACGAACTCGCCGGATCGGATCTCGAGGCTGATGCGATCGACGGCCCGCACGCCGTTCGGATAGATCTTCGTGACCTCATTGAGGCGAATTCCACTCACGGCGCACTCCTCCCGGCGGTAACGATCAGGTTGTCGGTGGCTCGGCCCGTTGAGCGGAGCTTCTCCGGCAGCGCATCGCCGTGCGCGCGGGTGAGCTCGTCGCACAGGGCGTCGATCTCGTCGAGGGTCAGCGTTGCGGCGGTGTTCGGGTCGAGCATCGCAGCCTGACGCACCAGTTCTGGCCGACCCTCCAACACGGCCCGTACCGTCAGTTCGACAACGTTCTCGAACGTGCGGTTGAGCGCGGCGAGCTCGGGCGGGTAGTCCGGCACGGCGACCGGATGCAAGCCGGTGCCATCGACGAGACAGGGAACCTCGACGCAGCAGTCATCCGGAAGCCCAGGCAGGAGCCCGGTGTTGCGCACGTTCCCGTAGATCACGCACGGCCGCCCGGTCTCCATCGCATGGATGATCGACGATGCGTACTCGATCGAGCGCTCGAGCGGCACAGCCTCGCCGCGCGCGAGTAGGCCCTTCACACGCTCGTACTCGACGAGGTTCTCCTCACTGCGACCGATGTACTCGTCGACCGGAATCCTGTGGCGCTCGATCTCGTTGTCGTGCCGCATGAACCAGGGCACGTATTCAGCGGCGTGCTCGCTCGACTCGGTCGGGAAGTACCGAAGCCGGCGATAGAGCTGAACCCGCACACGCCGCTGGAGCTCGGGGTCGGACTCGATGCGCGCGTCGAGGCGTGGGTAGAGGTCCTCGCCGTCGTGCTCCAAGCGAAGGAGGAACGCCTGGTGGTTGAGTCCGGCAGCGAGGAACGTGACCTCCGCGGCGGGTACCCCGACGAGCTCCGCGAGGTCCTCCGTCGTGAACTGAACCGAGTGGCAGAGGCCGACGACGTTCTGCGTGGGCGTGCCGCCGTAGACGAGCCAGCAGAGCATCGCCATTGGGTTCGTGTAGTTGAGCAACCACGCGTTCGGGCAGAGCTCTGCCATCTCGTGTCCGAGCGAGAGCATGTGGTCGGCGGTACGCAGTGTCCGGAAGATCCCCCCGATCCCGAGCGTGTCCCCGATCGTCTGCCTCAGCCCGTAACGCGCAGGGATCTCGAAGTCGAGCAGCGTCGCCTCGTGACCACCGATCTGCACCATGTTGAGCACGTAGTCGGCCCCGTCGAGGGCGGCACGGCGGTCGACATGGGAGGTAATCGTGGGCGTCGCGCCCTGCTCGCGGGCGACGTACCGCGCCATCGCCTCCGCCGTCGCGAGCCGGTCCGCGTCGATGTCGTGAAGCGCGATCTCGACGTCCCAGAGCTCCGGGAAGGAAAGGATGTCGCCAAGGAGATTCTTCGTGAAGACGACGCTGCCTGCACCGATGAACGCGATTCGGGCCACTTCTTACTCCTTCGTCGATCCGAGTGTGAGGCCACCGATGAACTGGCGCTGAAGCAGAGCGAACACCAGAATCGTGGGCAGGGCTACGAGCACCGCAGCGGCCGCAATCAGATTGTTATCGGTGAAGTACTGGCCCGACAGGCCCGTCAGTGACGAGGTGATCGGCCGCTTGTCGCCGGAGCTCATCAGCACGACAGCCCAGAAGAAGTCGTTGTAGATCCAGGTGAACTCGAGCACTGCGAGGGCCGCGAATGCCGGCTTGCAGAGGGGCATGATGATGCCGAAGAACTGGCGCGTCACGCTTGCTCCGTCGACGCGGGCCGCCTCGGTGAGCGACTTCGGCAGCGTCTTCATGTAGTTCGAGAGGACGAACGTGCAGAAGCCGGTCTGGAAGGCGACGTTGATCGCGATCAGCCCGACGAACGAATCGTAGGCGAGGCCGCTCTCCGACAGCCAGGTGGGCAAGGGAATCCGCAGGAACATCTGGTACACCGGCGTGATGATCACCTGCGGCGGCAGCAGGTTCGCAGCCATGAAGAAGATCAGTAGCGGCACGTTGAACCAGAAGCTGAATCTCGAGACGACGTACGCGACCATCGAAGCGAAGAAGAGAATCAGCACGATCGCAGGGAGCGTGACGATCATCGAGTTCCAGAAGTGCAGCGGGATCTCGGCCTGGCTCCAGGCGTTCCTGTAGTTGTCGAGGCTGAGGGTGTTCGGGAAGGAGACGTACCCGTTCTTCGCCGTGTCGGCGTACGGCCGGAAGGAGGTGAACACCGCCCAGGCGACGGGCGCGAGCCAGAACAGCGCCGTGATGATCAGGAAGGCGTGGAGGATGATTCGCGAGACGCTGAGCGGGCGCTTCCGAACGGGACGGGTGTCCTCAGTGGTGGCGACGGTCGTCACGCCTTCTCGGTCTCCTTGAAGCTGTTCCACACGAAGACGATGATCGGGATGATCGAGAACACGATCAGGATCACGGCGATCGAGGAGCCGTAGCCGACCCGACTCGCCTCACCGATGATGTTGTTCGTCACGAGGATGGAGAGAAGCTCCAGCCCGTTGCGCCCCTTGTTGACGATGAAGACGATGTCGAACGCCCGTAGCGCCTCGATCACCGTGACGACGACGATCACGATGTTGATCGGGCGCAACGCCGGGAAGACCACGGTGCGGAACGCGTGCCACTCCCCGGCACCGTCCATTGCAGCGGCCTCGCGAAGAGATGGGTCGACCGCCTTTAGTCCTGCCAGGTAGAGAATCATGATGTAGCCGGCGTGCCGCCAGCCCACGAGGACGAGCACGGCCCAGAGGTTGACGTCGGGGTCGCCGAGCCAGTCGACGTCGGTGCCAAAGAGACCGTTGATGAGACCCTGCGTCGGTGAGTAGACGAGCTGGACAATGAAGCCGATGATTGCGAACGAGAGCACCACCGGCAGGAAGAAGATGCTCTGGTAGACGCGCGAACCCCGCAGCTCCTTGTCGAGCTGGTAGGCGAGAAAGAGCCCGAACGGCGTCGCGACGAACGTCAGGTAGGCGAGCCAGATCAGATTGTGCCTCACTGCCGGCCAGAAGCCCGGGTAGATCGTGGCGACCTGGTTGTAGTTCTCGGTGCCAATCCACTTGGCGGTAGTGATTCCGCCGATCCCGTCCCAACTCGTGAACGAGAGCCCGATCGACGCGAACGTCGGGAACCAGACCAGCCCGCCGACGACGATGACCGGGATCGTGACCATGACCGCGAGCGCGATACGGTCGCGTACGGAGAGCCGGACGGCACGCCCCTTCCGGGGCGTGCCGTCCGCTTCCACGCTCGATGCGACGTTCGTTGCCATCGCGTCGAGGTCGGCTACCTGCTCACGATCCGAAGATCGCCTTCTTCTGCTTCTGGATGCTGTTGACGAGGCTGTTCACGTCGTCCGGCTTGTTGAGGAACTGTTGGATTGCCGGAATCATCACGGTC
>JAYTJO010000381.1:0-2914 GCA_043730975.1 Thermoleophilia bacterium
GCGCACACGGGCCAGGCGCACGAGGCCGAGTCACCCGACCCGCGCGCCCGTCGCGGAAGCACGAATCCGGTCTGAAGCACGAATCCCGAGGGATGACGAACGCCGGACGGGGCCTCCCGGCCCCGTCCGTGCTCTGCCTGTCGGTTCCCACCCCTCCGAACTTTCGCCCCGCCGGTGTGCCGCATGCGCCGGCGAGGCGTCATGCTCCACAGCGTATACCCCGTGGAGGGGACGGCAATCCTCCGATCGAGGGGTTCGTTACCCCCGGCTGGGTAGAATGAGTGGGGTGATCGGGCCGGTGGGAAGCGATCAACGGCGAGCTGCCCGAAGCGGTCAGCGAGCCGCCCGGTAGATGCGCGCCTCGGCGACGAGCGCGTCGAAGAGCCGCTTGTCGTCGGCCTCCATCTCCGGGTGCCAGAGCACGCCGAGCGCGAACGTCTTCGAGGGATCCTCGATCGCCTCGAGCGAGCCGTCCTCGGCGAAGGCGCTTTCCACGAGACCCTCCCCCACGCGACCGACTCCCTGGTGGTGGCTCGAGCGCACCGAGCCGTGACGTGAGCCGAGGATCTTCTCGAGTCGCGTGCCCTCTCGTACGTCCACCGGGTGCTGCGCGAAGACGCCGGGCGTCTCGCGGTGGCCCTCGTGGCCGACCTCCTCCGGGAGGTGCTGGATGAGGTCGCCGCCGCGCAGCACGTTGAGAAGCTGGAAGCCACGGCAGATTGCGAGGGTCGGGAGGTCTCGGTCGAGTGCCGCCTCGAGGAGGCGCAGCTCGCCGGCGTCTCGATGCACCTGCGCCGGGTCTGTCGCCGGGTGCCGCTCGGCGCCGTACGTGGCCGGGTCGATGTCGATGCCGCCCGAGAAGATGATGCCGTCGAGCACGTCTAGCGTCTCGTCGATCCCCTCCTCGCTCGGCGGCACGATGAGAGCACGGCCGCCGGCCTGCTCGACCGACTCGACGTAGGAGAGCGGGATCAGCGCAGCCGGCAACTCCCACGCACCCCACTTCGCCGGCTGGGCGTAGGAGGTGATGCCGATGATCGGGCGGGCGGCAGGGACCATGGCTTCACGCTAGCGGATGCGCGGGCGCGGGCACCGCAACGCAACCCAGGAGACAGGCTGAAGCCTGTCACCGTGTCACCTCACTCTCGGATCCTCCGCTACCCCCGCTCGTAGTAGCGCTTCCGCTCCCAGTCCGTCACGAACGCGTCGTACAGGCCCTGCTCCGTCCGCGCGTAGTTGAGGTAGTGGTCGACGACCTGATCGCCGAACGCGCCCCGCGCCATCGTGCCGCCCTCGAGCGCTGCGATAGCCGCACCCATCGTCGACGGGAACCGAGCGGCATCCGACTCGTAGGCGTTCCCCGAGAGACCGGGCGGCAGCTCGAGCTCGTGCTCGATTCCGTACAGGCCCGCCGCGATCACTGCCGCAAACGCAAGGTACGGGTTCGCGTCGCCGCCCGGGATGCGCGTCTCGGCGCGCCGTGCTGCTCCATGCCCAACGACGCGGAACCCGCAGGTGCGGTTGTCGTTTCCCCACGCAAGCGTTGTCGGTGCCCACGACCCTGCCGCGAAGCGCTTGTACGAGTTGATCGTCGGCGCGAGGAAGACAGCGAGCTCCTGGAAGCACGCGATCTGCCCAGCGAGCCAGCGCGAGAACATCGTCTCGTCGGTCGCGAAGCACGGCGTTCCGTCACGCCAGAGTGACGAGTGGATGTGGCACGAGTTGCCGATCCAGTCCTGGAACGGCTTCGCCATGAAGGTGATCGAGCAACCGTTGAGGAACGCGATCTCCTTGGCACCGTTCTTGTAGATGACGTGGTTGTCGGCCATCGTAAGTGCGTCGGAGAAGCGGAAGTTGATCTCCTGTTGGCCCGGCCATGCCTCGCCCTTCGACGTCTCCACACGCATCCCGGCGGCATGCATCCCGTTCCGGATCTGCCGCAGGAACGCTTCGTCGTACGTCGTCGCGAGGATGTGGTAGTCGAGGATGTATGGCACCGACGGCGTCAGGCCGGAGTACTCCTTGGCGTGCGCCTCCTCGAACGTCTCGCGGAGGAGATAGAACTCGAGCTCACTGCCCATCATCGGCGTCAGGCCGAGTTCCGCCGCCCTGTCCATCTGGGCCTTCAACACCTGCCGTGGGGACGGGGCAACGGGCGACCCGCTATGGAAGTGCACGTCGCCGAGCACGAGTGCCGTCGCCTCGAGCCAGGGGATCTTGCGCAGCGTCCTCATGTCGGGCCGCACGTCGAAGTCGCCGTACCCCTGCTCCCAGCTCGCGAGCGCATACCCTGGCACGGGCTCCATCTCCATCTCCAGGGCGAGCAGGTAGTTGCACCCTTCCACCCCGTGCCCGGCGTCCATCTCGTCCATGAAGAACTCGGCGTGCAGGCGCTTTCCCATCAGGCGCCCCTGCATGTCCGTGAATGCGACGACGACGGTGTCGATCGCTCCGTTCTCTACCTCGGCGCGCAGTTCCTCGAGAGTCAACATCGGGGCATCCTATTCCGTCCGGGCACCGGAGGATACTCCCGCTATCAACGTGCGCTCCCAAACGAGTAGTAGCAGGGGCTTGACAATGACCCCGCCTGTGCGGGTGAATACACCATCGGCCGATCCGCTTCGGAGACGGCGGCCGGTCTGGTCATCAATGAGGGAGGCGGCGGCATGAGCGAGACCGAAGCACCAGCGCCAACACCTGGTGCAATTCACACGTCGGAGGACGAGAAGTTCCTCCACAAGATGGGATACGCCCAGGAGCTCTTCCGGGCCATGGGCGGATTTCAGAACTTCGCCATCAGTTTCACGATCATCTCGATCCTCGCCGGATGTCTCACGTCGTACTACATCGCCTTTCTGCAGGGTGGCCCGATCGCGGTGACCTGGGGGTGGCTGCTCGTCGGGCTCATGAGCAC
>JAYTJO010000382.1:0-3166 GCA_043730975.1 Thermoleophilia bacterium
AGGGCGCCGCGGATCGTCTACGTGTCGTGCAACCCGACGACGCTCGCCTCCGACCTGAAGACGCTCCGTGAGGACTTCGGCTACGAGCTCGTTCGCTGCCGTCCGGTCGACATGTTCCCGCACACGCCGCACATCGAGACGGTCAACCTGCTCGAACGCGTCGAGCGTGTACCTGACGTGGAGCCGGTGGACGCGGCTCCACTAGAAGCCGCCTAACCGCGGATCTCGAACCCGCGCTCGCGCCAGGCCCTCCAGAGCAGGTCGGCGTTCGGCATGAGAAAGCCGAGGGCGATCGCCGGGAGAGCGGGGAGGCCGGCGAGGTCGAAGACGTCGGTCGAGATCAGCGTCAGCGAGAGCAATCCCACCATGGAGATCCAGGTGAGACGTAGCCGCAGCTCGAAGCGGTCGGCGGCCGCGAGAAACAGCGAGAAGAAGAGGATGTCGGGCGGCCCGATGTTGGCCGAACCTTCCTCGCCCGGAAGCCGGAACGCGATCGAGACGCGGTCGAACAGGCTCGGCTGCTCGGAGACGATGTACTCGGTGGGGCCGCGCCAGACCGAGAGAACGTCGACCCAGGGGATGATCAGCGCGATCAGCACGACCCAGGAGAGCGCCTCGAAGACCGTCATGAACCAGAAGCCGACTGCCGTGAGCGCGAGGAGCTTCGTGACGTTGAAGAGCGCTCCAAAACCGGCGAGATAGAGCAGGAACGAGACGGCAACCAGCACGGCCGCGATGTGGGGGATGAAGCGGGAGGCTGCGGCAGGCAGTGCAAGCCAAGGCACGGCGAAGGTCACCGGTAGCACGAGGAGCGCGATCACGAGGACGTCGGGCCAGTGCTCGAGATCGGGCAGCACGTCGGCCCCGGCATCCCAGGCAACGAGCACGGCGACGACAGCAGCGAGCGCAGCTGCCCGTCGTGCCGTCAGTACGGAGGCAGCTCCGCCCACCACGGTCCGAGCGCTTTGAATGCGTTCCAGAACGCCGTCTTGGCCGCCTGGTCGTCGAGTGCGCCGTCGATGTCGGGCGCCACGATCGCCTCGATCGTCGGCGTGAAGCGATGCAGGACGCCCGTCTCCCGGGCGCTCAGCAGGTCGGCGAGCGGGAACTCGAGGGCGTCGAGAAAGCGGGTCGACTCTGCGCCCATCACGACGAGGAGCTTCGGCTGGACGATGTGCAGCTCGCGCGTCAGCCACGGTGCAGCCTGTGCAGCGTCCTCCGTTCCGAACTTGAGGCAGTTCGTCCCGTAGATCGCGAGCGGGTCGACCTCGAGGCGCTGAAGTGACTTGAGCAGCGCGTTCCCCGACCGGCCGAAGAACGCGACGCCCTCGGTGATCTCGGCTTGTTGTGGGGTGTGCTTGAGCAGGAAAATGTCGGCCAGCGGATGCCCGGATCCGAGCACGGGAACGTGTGTCTCGTCGGCGATCGCGAGGAGCTCCTGTTGCAGCTCGTTGATCTCGCTGATCGCCTTGCGGAGATAGCGTTCGTAGATCTCGTCGGTGGGCGGCGCAGTAGGCACAGGTGTCCCGATCACCTTCTGCTCTAGCGGACCTTCTCCTTGACCTGAGCGGCCCACTTCAGCGACTGCAGGTACGCGAGCGACTTCGGCCGCCGCAGCACCTCGGCGCTGCGGAGCGAGAGGAGAAACTCCTCGGGGCCGTTGAAACGGCGCATCCGGAGCGCTCCCGTCCCGACGCCCTGCAGGACGTGCGCGTCGGAGCCGGCACCAGCGAGGAGGCCGTACTTGCGCTGGAAGCGTAGCGCCTCGTCGTTGTAGGCCTCGAAGAGGAGTCGCGCGTTATAGACCTCGAGCACGTCGATATCGGCGATGTGTCGCTGCAGCGTCGCGGCCGATGGGATCGCGTGCATGCGGTCGAAGGGGTGGGGGATGTAGACGATCCCGTCCTGCTCCCGGATCGCGGCGATCGTCTCTGCGAAGGTCATGCCACGCGGGATCTCCTCCTCGAGGAAGAGGCCGATGATCTCACCCTGGTTGTCCGTCTTGACCTCTTCACCGGGAATCACGATCAGCTTCCGCTTCCGGGCGAGCTCCACGACCTCGAGCGCCCCGCTGAAGACATTGTGATCGGTGACCGCTATCGCTCCGAGCCCCTCGGCCTCGGCGTGGTCGACGAGCGCCTGCGGCTCGATCGAGCAGTCGTGCGACCAGCTCGTGTGCATGTGGAGATCGACGGTGATCCAATCCCGGTCGCCCAGGAGGTCCGCCTCGGTCGGTGCGCCGGACGAGGACGGGCGGCGCCGATCGGTCGCCTTCACGTAGACCTTCTCCAGGTGCTCGGCCAGGCGATCGAAGTCTGCAAGGATGGCCTGCGCGCGAGCTCGCTCTGCTTCCGTTGCGCGTAGCACCTCGTCCTCTGCGAGCCTTGCCACGGCCGCCGACGCCAGCTCGGGCTGCTCTGCCAGGCCCGCCGGATCCGCGATCGCGCAGCCGCTCGACTGCGCCTCGAGCAGGAGGCGCTCACTCCCACCGGGAGCCGGAGCGAAGATAGCCGCTTCGGCCAGGGCGGTTCGCCGGATCTCGGGTTTCACGAGAGAGCGCACGCGTGCTCGATCGCGAAGCTTCGCCGGAATCGCCGGCCGACGCGTGAGAGGAGCCGTTCGGGCAAGCACGAGCTCCCAGCCGGGGAGAGAGGGAAGCAGCCGCAGCAACGCCTTCGCGACCGCGCTCTGGCCGGGCGCGAGCTCGACGACGATGACCTTCCGCTTCGAGGCGGGCGTGAACAGCGCAGAATCGACACCGATCGAGACCCTCTCGTAGTCGCCCGGGAAGCGGTCGGACGCACGCCCGATCGCCTCGTCGGACGTACCGAGCATGACGTCAACGCGTGCGAGCAGCTGTGCGCGCTTGTTCTTCCGCGGCGGGACGGCGATCCGCTCCGTGGAGAAGAACGTGGCTGCCGTTGCTGTGTGCGCCTCGAGGAGCGCGGCGGAGGAGAGGCTCGACACGCCCGGTTCGAAGCCGTGCACGACGTCGAACGACCCGAGGGACAGCGCTGTCGCAAGGTTTGCGCGGAGTCCCATCGGGAGCGCCGTCCGCTCGGTCAACGAGGTGGGCAGCGCGGCGCCGATTACAACGACGTCGCCGATCGCGCCTCGCTGGAGCGCCCGTCGACCCTCGAGCAGGTCAGCAGCTCGCGAGGAGGGC
>JAYTJO010000383.1:0-2094 GCA_043730975.1 Thermoleophilia bacterium
TCAGCGCAGCAGGGAAGAAGACCAGGCTGAAGAGGAAGTAGAGGAAGAAGCTATGTCCCTTACGGGCAGCGACTCGCGCAGGCCAGAAGGCGATAAGCACCCAGATGATGAGAAAGATGATTGATCCGAACCACCACATGTTGACCTCCGTCGATCGCGCGATCCCTCCCTAGAACATACTCCTCCCGCCGACCGCTTCGTCGGGGTCGCTCGGCCTCATGATGGTCGTGAAGCTCGGCACGCAACGTCACTCGATGGGAGAGGTGCGGGCGAGAGGACTTGAACCTCCAAGAGCCGAAGCTCAACGGGACCTAAACCCGCCGCGTCTACCAATTCCGCCACGCCCGCGTGGTGGGGGAAATCTAGCGGCCGAGCAGCAGGCCGACGGTCTCGCGCACCGAGTCGAGCACGAGCCCCGCTAGCGAGATGAGCGCGAAGGCCGCGAAGCCCGCGAGCGGCTCGTGCGTCTGGACGACGAGCAGGCTGACGAAGGCGGCGACCACGAGCGAGGCGGTCGCGAGCGGCCTCCGCGTCACCGTTCCGAGTGCGAGCCCGACGAGGAAGACGGAGCCGAAGACGATGATTCCGATCACCATGTGGCGAGGGTAGGACCCGCGTCGGACGGTGCGGACCCCCCGACAACCCGGCGGGGGCCTAACCCGTCTCTGCTTGAATGGCCATCTGATGTCCTCGCTGGTGGAAGAGCTCGGTGATAATCGCGTCCGCCTGACGGTGGATGTGTCCGCGCACGAGCTCGAGCATGCGGTCGAGCACGCGACGAACGACCTCTCGGAGTCGGTCAAGATTCCGGGCTTCCGGAAGGGCAAGGTCCCGACACCGGTGCTCATTTCGAAGATCGGAAAGGACAGGATTTGGGTCGAGGCCGTCGAGTCTCATATCAGCGGCTGGTTCTGGACGGCGGCGGCGCGCACGCGTCTACGACCTGTCTCTGCGCCCGAGTACGACTTCGAGCTGCCGACCACGGACAAGGAAGCGTGGTCGTTTGCCGCGACGATCGAGGTGCAGCCAACACCGGAGATCGTGGACTGGACGACGCTCGAGGTTCCGCGCGCCGAGTCCGAGGTGCCGCAGGAGCTCGTCGATCAGGAGCTCGAAGCCCTGCGGCTGACCGTCGCTGAGCTCGTACCGGCCGACGACCGCGCCGCGAAGGCGGGCGACACGCTTGTCGTCGATCTCACCGGAGATGCGGGTGAGACGCAGTCGGATACCGTCGTCGAGCTCGGATCGGGCCGCCTCGTCGAGGAGATCGAGGCTGCACTCATCGGTGCCAGCGTTGGAGACACCAGGGAGGTCTCCTACGAGCTTGCCGACGAATCGCAATCGGCCGTCTCGATCACGGTCAAGCACATCAACGAGAAGGTGCTTCCGGAGATCGACGATGACCTCGCGCGGTCGGCCAGCGAGTTCGACACGCTCGCCGAGCTTCGCGCGGAGATCGAGGGTCGGATTCGTACTGCCGTTGACGCCGAGATCGACTCGGCCTTCAGGACGGCTGCCGTTGATGTGCTCGTGACTGCTTCGGATGTCAAGGGTGCCGGCCCGCTCGTCGAGACGCGTGCCCGCGAGTTGCTGGACGGGTTCGTGCGCTCCCTCGACCGGCGGGGGATCGCGCCCGAGACGTATTTCGAAGTGACGGGGCAGACGCCCGAGGTGCTGATCGCTCAGATGCACGGGGAGGCGGCTCGGTCGGTTGCGCGTGAGCTCGCACTCGAGGCGGTTGCCGACCGCGCCGGGATCGAGATTTCCGACGACGACGTGAAGGCGTTGATCCGCGAGCAGGCCGAGGAGTCCGGCGACGATCCCGACGAGGTGATCGAAGGTATCTGGGCGCACGGCCATCAGGAGTCGCTGCGGGAAGACCTTCGCTTGCGCGCGGCTCTCGATCGCCTCGTCTCCGAGGTCAAGCCGATCTCGCTCGAGCTCGCAGAGGCGCGCGACAAGATGTGGACCCCTGACAAGGAAAACACCGAGCCGGAGAAGAAGTTGTGGACACCCGGCAGCAAGGAGCCCGAATGAGCCCGTTGATTCCCATGGTGATCGAGCAGACCTCGCGTGGCGAGCGCTCGTTCGACA
>JAYTJO010000384.1:0-16114 GCA_043730975.1 Thermoleophilia bacterium
TGGCCGGCTTCAGCCGGTCGCCCGGGTCCAAGCCAGGGCCGCGCTCTGATTATCGGACGGAACGTCTGCTGCGTGCGTAACCTGGGCGACCGGCTAAAGCCGGCCACCAGCGGCCCCTTTTACGCGGTGGAGGCGAGAGCGTCGTCCAACGTGTCGAAGACGGGCACAAGCCGGTCAAGCGCTGCAATCTCGAGTACCCGGCGCGCCGGCTGGGAAGGCGCTACGAGGACGAGCGTCCGGTCATTGCTCTCGCGAACGACACGATGCGCGCGGACGAGCGACTGGAGAGCAGACGAGTCGATGAACGTGCACTGGGACAGGACGACGACGACGCGACCCACATCGAGTGCGCGGTCGAGCTTCGCGTCGAACACTCCGACGGTCGAGAGATCCAGCTCGCCGACGACGTGGAGTACCGTCGATTCCGCTCGTATCTCGGTCGTCAACGTCAGGTCGTTCTGTCCGGTCATGGTCGGCAGTGTAGACAGAAGCACATCGGTCCGCCCCCCGCAGCGGTCGTCGTCTACGGTGCTCCTGCGCGACAACGACAGCTCATGACCGAAACCATTCTCCTTACCGTTCCTGCCGGCACTCGGGGTGCCGCCGTCGTGGCACTCGTCATCGGCGGACTCGGGTCGCGCCTCGATCTCCCGATCGACCGGGTCGACGAGCTGACCCTGGCGGCGGACATCCTGGGCGCAACTGCCCTTCACGAGCGTCTCGAGCTCTCGATGACTGTTGAAAGCGATCGCCTCCTCGTCCAGATCGGCCCGCTCGAGGACGGCGCGGTGGGAGAACAGGCGCGCCGCCGCGTGCTCGAGCCGCTCGTCGACCGTGTCAACGTCGTCTCGCACGTGGGACACGAGTACGCCGAGCTCGAGCTCTCGCGCGGAGAGCGGGGATGAGCCCCGTGGCGGAACGCAGGGCTCATATCGACCTCCTCGAGGCGTACCGACTGAATGGAGACCGCGGCGCGCGCGATCGCCTGGTCGAAGAGTTGATGCCGCTCGTGTATTCGCTCGCGCGTCGGTATGCCGGCCGGGGCGAGCCCTACGAGGACCTCGTGCAGGTGGGCGCGATAGGCCTAATCAAGGCGATCGACCGGTTCGATCTCGAACGCGGTGTCGAGCTCTCGACCTACGCCGTCCCGACCATCGTGGGCGAAATTCGGCGTCATTTCCGCGATCGGTCATGGAGCGTTCACGTACCGCGGCGGATGAAGGAGCTCTCGCTCCGCGTTTCGCGTCTCGTCGACGACCTCTCGTCCGAGCTCGGTCGGGCGCCCACGGTCGCCGAGATCGCGGCGGCAGCGGAGGTGGACGAAGAGGATGTGATCGAGGCGCTCGAGACCGCGCGCGCCCACACGACCACGTCGCTCTCGAGCCCGATGAGCCCCGGCGGAGAACTGACGTTGATCGACATGCTGGGTGAGGAAGAGACCGGATACGAGACCCTCGAGCGCGGCTCGGTCGTCCGCACCGGACTCGAAGCACTGAGCGAACGAGAGCGACGGATCGTCGTTCTTCGCTTCGTGAAGGGGCTGACGCAATCGGAGATCGCAAACGAGATGGGCCTCTCGCAGATGCATGTCTCGCGACTTCTCCGGGCCGCCCTCGCCGCGATGCACGGACGCCTCGACGATGGAGAAGGACTCCCGCTATGAGCGGCGACACGTCCGTCACACTCGTTCTCCCGGCGCAACCCGAATATCTCCTCCTGGCGCGACTTGCCCTCACCGGTGTCGCGCGCCTCGCCGAGGCCGACGAGGAAGCGCTCGCGGATGCGCGGCTGGCTGTCACCGAAGCCGCGGCCAACGCCTGCAGGCATGCCTATAGCGATGGTGTCGGGAATGTGACGATCACGCTCGTGCTCTCCGCCGACGAACGTCTCGAGGTCGTCGTCGAGGACGAGGGAATCGGGTTCGACCGGGAAGGCGTCGCCGAGTGGCAGCCCGACGAGCTCGGTGAGGACGGGATGGGCCTCGCGATCATCCGGGCGGTCTCGGACGACGTGGAGATCGGCCCGCGGGAGAGCGGGTCGGGCACCCGGCTGCGCTTTACCCGATCTCTTCGCTGCTGAGTGCTAACTCGCGGGTGGGGTAGAGCGCGAGAACCGCGTCGAGCCCGGTCTGCGCAAAGATCCGCGCAGCCGCGCCCTCAGGTTCGACTACGCGCAGCGTGATCCCGCGCCCGCGCAGGAGTCTCAGCGCTCCGACGAGCGCTCCCAGCGTGGACGAGTCGAGGAACGTGACATTCGCGAGGTCGATCACGAACGTGGAGGCGCTCGCGGACCCTTCGATGAGTCGTTCGAGCTCGAGTTGGAGGGACGGGGCGGTGAACGCGTCGATCTCACCCCGCAGGGTGACGATACGAAAGCCGTTCATGTCCTCGTGCGTCGTCATCTTCGCCATTCTGGGTCATCCGCTACGGGGCAGGCTTCGAAGCCTGCCCCGTAGCGTGGGTGATTCAACGGGTCTGTGCGTCGTCTCGCACGACGGTCGTCGTGTTCCGGCCGTTGTTGAAACCGCCCCAGCTCGACCAGAAGATCATCGAGAGGACGAGGCCGGCCGCTCCGACGATCATCAGGATCACGCCGACGGTGTTGAGATCGATTCCCGAGGTCGTGGCGGTCACGGCCCAGGTGAGAACTGCTCCGACCGCGATGAGCACGAGGCTGACTGAGATACCCATGCGTTCCTTTCTTGGAGGGACGTTACGAGAGAGCTATACCCGCGGGCGCGCCCTCCTAAACGTGATCGACCGGTGCAGGTCCGGCTGGAATGGTCGAGGGACATCGCGGAGGTGCTCGTGAAGCGCTGCGATTCGAGTTCTAGGACATCGGGCCTGGCCCGGGTTGCCCCGGTGGAGGTTGGGGTGCGGGCGAGGGATCCGGGCTCGGAGCCGGCTCCGGAAGCGTTGAGGACAGGATCGGATCATGCATCAGTGGCCATCCCCGTCGCTGTCGCCCGGAATGAGGTCTTCGATTGCGTCTCTCACCGGTTGCGGCTTTGGGGTGATGTCGTCCTTCTCGCTCCCTCCTGCTCGCGCTGCCTCGTCGAGCCGACGCTGCTCCGAAGTGACCTTCGCTTCTTCCGTTGCCTTCTCCATGATCGTTTCCTTTCACGCGATGACGTTGGGGTGAGTTTCCTGATCGTTCCCGGGAGCAGACCCCGTGAAACATGGGCGATTCCGATGTTTGTCCGGTCCGTCGGGCGGGTATCAAATCGCGCCTGATTCCCAATCGAATCGAGAGGAGACTCGTCATGGACGAGAGGTCCGAGAGCGCGGACAGCACGACGGTAACCCGCAACGATCTGCACGAGGCCAAAGACGATGCGGGGGATGCACTCGACGAGGCCAAGGACGATGCCGGCCGGGCGGCCGATTCTGCCAGGGACAAGGCCAAGGAGATGGGCCACAAGGCGTCGGACGCTATCGAGGCGATGATCCCCGGCGACAGCGACGGCGACGGGCGCTAGAGCGGTTCCGTGTACCGGTACGCGGGTCTGCCCTGGGGTTGGTGGTTGTTGTGACCGTCCCGGGAGAGGCTGCGCCGTCTCCCTTACGGAGCGGTTCCGTGTACCGGTACGCGGGTCTTCCCCTCGCGCTACGAGACCAAAACGTGGAGGGAGGCCTTGGGGCCTCCCTCCACACTTTGCTTCATGGCCCGACACACCTATGCGTGGTGGCCGCTCCGGGTCGTCACCTGTCGGTAGATGAAGAGCAGGAGCATGGCGCCGAGGATTGCGGTCACCCAGGTCGAGATATCGAAGAACTCGTCGAGCGGGTGGGCTCCGAAGAGCGCCGCGGCGAGGAACCCGCCGAGGAGTGCCCCGACAATGCCGATGATTGCAGTGACAATGAATCCTCCGGGGTCTTCTCCGGGCATGATGGCCTTGGCAATGACGCCCGCGAGAAGCCCGAGGATGACGAATGCGATGATGCCCATGCGTGTCCTTTCTAGGAGGGTCGGTACGGGACGGTTGTTCCCGGAGAACCCTCGGCTGAAACGCGCGCGCAAAGAAGCTGTCGTCGACACATGCCTCCGGCGCCCGTAGGGTCTGTCGTCCAGTGACCGATCAGGAACCCCAGGCTGAGTCCCCGTCGACCGGCCGCTCGTCCGGTCCTGCGGATGCCGTCCCCGGGCGGCTCCGACCTCCCGGGTTCCTCGACGATCTCACGGTCAAACTCGGCCACACGCTCGGTGGTCGGATCGACGACGCAGTCCGCAACCGCCACCGGAGGCGCCTGCGACGAGTTGGGTGGCAGCACGCACTCGACGCCACCGCACGCGAATTTGCGAACGGTGCCGCTCCGCCACGTGAAGGGAATGCCCTGGAGGTTCTGATCGACGGCTCCGAGGCGCTGCCGCGCATGGCTCGCGACATGGGCGCCGCCACGTCGTACGTGCACTTGACCGGATGGTTTCTGTCGCCCGAGCTCGCGCTGAGTCGCGAGGTGGAGCCGCTCGTCGTGAGAACACTTCTCGCCGAGCTCGCCGAGCGAATCGACGTTCGCGTGCTTCTGTGGAAGGGAGCGCCGGTGCCGGCCTTCCGTCCGTCCCGCGGAGACGTGCGCGAGATGGAGCAGACGCTGACCCGTCACACGAAGATCAAAACGGCGCTCGACGCGTGCACGGGCGCGTCACATTGCCACCACGAGAAGACAATTGTGATCGACGGCAAGGTGGCATTCGTCGGCGGGATCGATCTCACGGTCGACGGCGGCGATCCGTACGACACACCCAACCATCGAGCTCGCGGTGGCATCGGCTGGCACGACATCGCGGCGCGCATCGAGGGTCCCGCCGTCCGGGATGTTGCCGAGCACTTTCGTCTCCGCTGGCAGAGCGCGTCCGGCGAGAAGCTCGACCCTTCGTCGGAGCCAGAGCCGGCCGGTGACGTCGAGCTCCAGATCGTACGAACGCTTCCTGCCGGGGCGTACAGGAACGTGCGAAAGGGTGACTACTCGATTCTGGAGTCGTACATCGGCGCGCTGCGCTCGGCCCAACGCATCGTGTACCTCGAGAGCCAGTTTCTCTGGTCGCCGGAGATCGTCGACATTCTCGCTGGCAAGTTGCGTCAACCGCCGACCGACGAATTCCGCGTTGTCGTGCTCCTCCCGGCCCGCGCGAACGACGGAGCGGACATCTCGCGGGGGCAGGTCGCGGCCCTGATCGACGCGGACGACGGTGACGACCGTTTTCTTGCCTGCACCGTCTATGCCCGCGAAGGGAAGCTGCGCGACATCGTCTACGTGCACTCGAAGATCGGGATCGTCGACGACCGCTGGCTGACGGTCGGCTCGGCCAACCTGAACGCACATTCCCTCCTGAACGACACCGAGATGAACATCGTCACCCATGACGAGACGATCGCGCGGGCGACCCGGCTGCGACTCTGGTCGGAGCACCTCGAGCGGGAGGAGAGGGACATCGAAGGCAATCCAGCGGCGATCGTTGATGACCTCTGGCGACCGATCGCTACCGAGCAGCTCCATCGCATCGAGGAAGGGAAACCGCTGACCCACCGACTGGTGCGGCTTCCCGGTGTCTCGCGTCGCCGACGCAGGCTTGTCGGGCCGTTGCAGAGCCACCTGTACGACATCTGGAGGCTCGGTTGACGCAGCGCCTGTCTGCCCCTGCGGCATGTCGTCGCCGCGGCCGCTCCCGGGAGAGGCTGCGCCGTCTCCCCTACGGGCACTGATCGAGAGGCTGCGCCGGTTTGCCCTTGGGGGTCAGATGGAACGTTCCGGAACGGGCCGCTCGTTCGCGGACTCCGGGAGTTGCTCCGCGGCCCGCTCAGCCTTCTCGACCGGAGCGCCGAAGCGCAGGAATCTCCCGCCGAACCCGATCGCACACACCGAGACCCAGGCCCAGCCGAACGCGAGTCCGGCAATCACGTCAGAGAGCCAGTGGACGCCGAGCATGACGCGACTGCACGCAACTCCGACGGCGATTCCGGCAGCCCCACCCGCAAGCAAGGCACGGGTACGAGGCGAGCGCCCTCGTGCGAGCACGAGGGCCGCTGCGGCATAGAGTGCGGCCGCCGTAGCCGAGTGGCCACTCGGGAACGACGGTCCGAGGGTCTCCGTGATGGGGTTGAAGGTGGGGCGGACGCGGTCGAGCAACTGCTTGACGGTATTGACGAGGATGACCTCACCGAGCACGACCGTGACCAGGAACGGCAGGATCCAGCGGTTGGGCAGGCGCACCATCGCGATGATCGAGACAACGATGATTACCGCGATCGTGACCGGTGTGCTCGCGAGGTCGGTGACGAGCTGCAGCAGCTGTGTCGACCGGTCGCTCGCGTGGTCGGCGCCCCACTGGCCGACGCTTGCGTCGAGCTCGACGAGCCGTGCGTTGGAGCGAACGAGGTAGGCCAGCACACCGAGGAGCAACCCACCGAGAACAGCAACTGCGAGTGCGAGCGTTAGGGCTAGGCCCGTAGCGGTTCCAGGATCCAGGCGGCCCCTCAACAGCCGGGCGAGCGCTGGATGCCGTACCGTCTCGCGCGCGAGCTGCCGCCCTGCCGCCGCGCTCGCCGGCGGTGGCGCGCCCGCAGCGGTCGGATAGCGCAGCGCCGCGAGGAACACGGCAAGCCCGAACGCGACGGAGAGGATGATCAGGACAAGGAACGGCATGGCGGTTTCCGGATGTTTACCCAATCGCGACAACGGGAAAACGAATGAGGTGGAGGCCAGTGTCAACCACCTGAACGGGGCCGATGCCGAAGAAGTGTCGATTCCCGAGGAGGCGATCGCGCGTGTCGACGCACCCTCCGGAGCTCCGTTGCTCGAGCCGGCGCAAGGCGGTATCGCGGATCGTTTTGCCGGGTCCGTAGGCCCGGGCCATCCCATTCGTGTCTTTCTTGTAGCCGTGCTCGCTGGCTACGCCCTCCTCGTCGGTTTGACGATCGCCGCCGGCTTTCTCTTGACGCGGGTCATTCTCTCGATCGACCCTGTCTCGTCCGCGGACGAACGCATCAGCCGCTGGCTCGAGCGAGAGAGGACAGAGACTCTCATCGACCTCTCATGGATCGGCTCGACGCTTGCGGGAGGCGTCGTGATTCCGGTTCTCGTCGGGAGCCTCCTCGTCGTCTTCCTCGCCTTCCGGCACTGGAGGCTCGCGGCGTTCACACTCTTCGTCATCGGTGTCGAGGCAGGTGCCTACAGGGCGACGACGCTCGTCGTGCACCGTGATCGACCCGATGTCGAGCGACTCGAAGGGCTGCCGGTCGAGGCCAGCTTTCCCTCCGGGCATACGGCTGCCGCGGTCGCGCTCCTCGGTGGCCTCCTTCTCGTCCTCGCATCCCGGATCGAGAACGTCGCGTTGAGATCAGCGATCTGGATCGCGGCGATTGCGATTCCTGCGTTGGTGATCTGGTCGCGGATGCTGCGCGGGATGCACCACGCGACCGACGTTACGGCAGGCACCTTGATGGGTGTCGGAGCGCTCGTGATCGTCGTCTTTGCGGCCCGGGCAGCGGGGGCCGCAGCCGCGCAACGCGACGACAAAGCGACAACGGAAGGATCCAGTTCATGACGAAGGTTGCAGTGATCGCCCACGCCGGCAAGACGATCGGGGGAGGGCTCGAGGAGCTTCGAGCCACGCTCTCTCGGGTAGGAATCACCGATCCGATCTGGTCCGAGGTGCCAAAGAGCCGCTTCGCGCCCGAGCGCGTGCAGCGTGCTCTCGACGAGGGTGCCGAGCTTGTCTTCGTCTGGGGCGGCGACGGCATGGTGCAGCACTCGGTCGACAGGCTGGCCAACACGGGGGTCACGCTCGCGATCATCCCTACCGGGACGGCGAATCTCTTCGCCTCGAGCCTCGAGATCCCCTCGGACATCGGGGAGGCGGTCGAGATCGGCCTCAACGGACGCGATCGAACGCTCGACGTCGGCAAGGTCAACGGCGAGCGGTTCGCCGTGATGGCAGGCGCCGGTCTCGACGCCCACATGATCCAGGAGGCGGACGGTGGTTTGAAGGATCGCTTCGGCCGCCTCGCCTACATCTGGACGGCGTCGAAGAGCCTCCGCAAAGAACCGTTCAAGGCCCGGATCGAGATCAATGACGAGCTCTGGTACAAGGGAACGGCGAGTTGCGTCTTGCTCGGCAACGTGGGGTCGCTCTTCGGCGGGATCGAGGCGTTCGACAACGCGAAGCCCGACGATGGCCTGCTCGAGGTAGGCGTTGCGAATGCCGAAGGCGTCGGCCAGTGGGCGCGCACCGTCGCGCGCACCGCGATCGGAACGACAGCCAAGTCCCCGTTCGTCCAGGTGACGAAGGCGAAGAAGGTGCGGATCGAGCTCGATCGCAAAGTCGCTTACGAGCTCGACGGTGGTGCCAGAGAGCCGACGAAGCTGCTGAAAGTCAAGATCGAACCCGGTGCGATCACCGTTCGGGTACCGGAGCCGTCGTGAGCACCGCGTCGCGTGTACCCGAGACCTGGGAGCTGACGGGAGACGACGCCCGCAAGACGTTGGCCTCGACGGGCCGCGGTCGCCTCCTGAAGGATTCGCTCGTGCGGCTGCGGAGCGCGGACGGCACGAGCCACTCGCGTTCGCTCGCGTTCGTGACGTCGCTCGTTCTCGTCCAGGGCCTGATCGTAATCGTGGGGTTCGCCGCTGCGTTCGGGTCCTCGAGCATCAGCAGCGTGATCGTCGACGCCATCCGAAGCATTGCACCCGGGCCTGCCGGAGATGTGTTGACGGGAGCCGTCAAGCAGGCTCGAAGCGTGGGTGCGCAGGATCAGTACCTCGTCCTCGTGATCGGACTCCTCGGAACCATGCTGACAGCGACCACGCTGATGGGGCAGCTCGAACGCGGCCTGAACCGGATCTACGGTGTCGAGCGCGACCGACCGTTTCTCCAGAAGTACGGGCGTGCCTTCCTGCTTGCGGTCAGCGCCGGCGCGGTGATTGCCATCGCATTCATACTCCTTGCCTTCGGCCGGCAGCTCGGTGCCACGGGGAGCGGAACGGTGCACACGGTCTGGGTTGTCGTGCGATGGCCGCTCGCCGTCGGCTTGCTCGCAGTGGGTCTCGCGATCCTGTTCCGTTGGTCGCCGAATCGGCGTCAGCCAGGACATGCCTGGCTCGCCTTCGGCAGCGGGATCGCCATTCTCCTCTGGAGCCTCTCGACCCTCGGGCTCGCCCTCGGGTTCAGGATCAGCTCGTCGTTCGGCGAGACCTACGGACCTCTGGCTGGCATCGTCGCGCTACAGATCTGGACGTTCGTGTCGGCGCTCAGCATCTTCTACGGGGCGGCAGTCGCAGCGCAACTCGAGGCAGTTCGGGCCGGTGTGCCAGCTCCGGCCGCCGTGCGCGAGCCCGCAACGGGGGCCGTTGTCCCTGCGGGCACGATGTAGCGGTCTACTCTGTGCCTCCGCTACGTCGGCGGTCTGTCGTTCAGCCCGCGGTAGAGGGCTACAATCCACCAGCGCCACGCCGTAAACGCGACGAACAGTGCGGTCACGAGGACAGCGGCGACGGTGCCGAAGATGAGGTCGGTAACGACGAACAGGGCTCCGCTGAAGGACAGCGCTATTGCGGCCGAACCCGCGATAGCTTCGCGGTTCGCCTTCCGCAACAGGTAGTCCTTGTCTCCCTCCCGAAAGCGGAGGCGGTGGTGAACGGCGGGCGCGAGCAAGAGGACGAGTGCGACGGCGGTGCTCAGAAGCGTGACGTAGTAGACGCGTTCTTGCATCGAGCTGAGCTCTGCGAACTGTTGCGTAAATCGGATCGCGAGCAGAAAGCCGAAGAGCACCTCCGCGCCGGGAATGAGCACCCGAATTTCCTCTAACAGCTCGCTGTATTCGCGCTCCAGCCGCTCCTTGAGCTCTTCCGCGTCTTGTGCCCTCTCGACCTGGGTTTGGGCCGTGTCCTCGGTGTCCACGCCTACCCGCCCTTTCGGGGGTATTGGTTCTGCACCAGTCAGCTCCGGGGGTGCGAAGTGTGGGTGACGTACACCCATCCGTCGGCGTCAGAGCACTCAGAGAGCTGGACCTCGTAGAGCTCGGCTTCGATCGTATGGATCGTCCCGGGCCAGACGTCGAAGTCGGCGACTCCAACTTCCTCGATCGCACCGTCCGTGACGTTCATTGCACGCATAACCAATCATGCACCCACAGCTCGTGCGTCAAACCTGCTGGTCACGTTGGCGCTTTCGCGCCTTTCGTCTCGGTCATGCCGATTTCGTCCGCCGCGTTGTCTGTGATCTCCGTCGAGCACGACGCGAGCTGCTCCTTTGTCGTTCAGGGCTGGCGCGTATAGACATGTTTGGGAATTCTGATCGTGTAGCAAAACGAAGGACTGGCTCTGCCGGGCTCGCGGTTCGCAGCCCTCCGAGCCAGCCCATAGGAGGAGCGGTTCGGAGGCTCACGTGGGTTAAACACATTGGGTGGCGAGGCGTGATCTCGGACAACCTGCGGTCTCGATGAGGTTGGCAGATCGCAGACCGGGAATCATCAGACCATGGAACCGTTCCTCCAGATGATTCCTCCCGATTTCGCCCGGCTGGCTTCGCTGCGTCGCGCGCTCTCGGATTGGATGGAGCGATCAGGGGTTGCGGATCCCCCCCGCGCTGACCTCGTCCTCGCGACGCACGAGGCTGCAGCCAACGCGATCGAGCACGGCAACCCCAAGCAGCCCTTCGAGGTGCGGGGCGAGATCATCGACCGGGTTCTGACCGTGGAGATCTCCGACACGGGGCGATGGGAAGCGAGCCGGACGGGCAACGACGAGCGGGGCAGAGGGCTCGTGCTCATCAGGGCGCTTGTATCGAAGATGGAGATCAGCACCGGTCGGCATGGAACGACGCTTCGCCTTCTCCAGCAGCTATAGCGGCGGCTGGTCGATCGGGTCGGGGGTCTCGGCCAGCTCTGGCCGCACGATGAGACCCTCGTCGATCTCGAGCATCGTGCCGTTTTCGTGTCCGGCTGGCGAGCGGCGAGCAGATCGCCCGTTCACCGAATCGGGTCGCGCAATGACCCGACTCCGCGCCCGGCGGCGTCGAGCGTTCGAACGTCCGACCTCAGCCCGGCGGGCTCGATGTAGCCGAACCCGCCGGGCTGAGTCGCTCAGCGTCGGTTGACGGTCTCTTTGACGTCATCGACCTTGTCGGCAGCCCAGTCCTTGGCGTCGTCGAGCTTGTCCTTGACCGTGCCCGCCGCCTGCTGCGTCTTGCCCTCGCGCTGAAGCTCCTTGTTGTCTGTGAGATCGCCAATCGCTTCCTTCGCCTTGCCCGTGACGTCGTCTTTCGTTCCACTCACGTGACTCACTCCTTTACTATCGTTCCGGGGACAATGTGGAGGTGGTCTACCCGGCACTGACCCTGTCCAAACGGCGGCTACGGAGCGGACCTTGCCCGCCGATCGACCGGACGAGACCGAGCGTCACCTGTGGGCGAGCCTGTCTCGGATCAAGACCGGGACGCACCGGGAGCATGAGGTTTGCAAGCCCTGGGGTGGGGGTACCAAATCGAGGTACCTACATACTCGACCAAAGGAGAAGAACGGATGAGTTCCACGCAGATGAGCGACCCGCGCGACCTGTTCCTGCACGAGCTCGGCGACGTGCTCTACGCCGAGAAGACACTGTTGAAGGCTCTGCCGAAGCTCCAGGAAGAGGCCTCGGATGACGAGCTCGCGCAAGGGTTCGGCGACCACCTCGAGGAGACGCGTCAGCACGTCAAGAACGTCGAGCAGGCGTTCGAGGAGCTCGGCGAGCCGGCGAAGGCGGAGAAATGCCCCGGGATCGAGGGGATCACGAAGGAGCATGATGACTTCGTCGCCAACGAGTCGCCGTCTCCCGAGGTTCTCAACGCGTTTCTCACCGGAGCGGGAGCGCGCACCGAGCACTACGAGATCGCCGCCTACGAAGGCCTCGTGACGATGGCCGAAGCGATGGGTGAAGGCGAGGTTGCGCGGCTCCTGGGCGAGAATCTCGAGCAGGAGAAGAAGGCGCTCGGGAAGATGCAGGAGATCGGCAAGCGCCTCGCGCAGGATGGCGCGAAGGTCGCTGCTTCGTAACTGCGACGAACCCGGTGGCGGGCGGACGATCGACTCCGCCCGCCACCGATTCGACACCTCAGAAGGGCCGACTGGACGGGAGAGATGGAATGAACCAACCGAACAAGCTACGGAAGCATCCGGATCCGCCGACACTCGACGACCACCCCGGGCTCGACAACGACGAGGCGACCGATGAGGGGAAGATGATGACGGCGTCGGGCAGCCTCGGTCCAGCCGTCAATCATGACGCCAACGACGAGGAACGGGACGAGCGCGCAGAGGAACAGCAAGCCGCGCGGAGAGCGTAAGCAGCACTCGACGCACGGCAGCGGGATCGTTTGGGCGATCCCGGCAGCGGGTATGCAGGTACATGTCGTCCCCGAAAGAGAGGAGTCGGAACGTGAGTTCAATGCACGACAACATCACCGGCAAGGCCAAGGGGCCAATCGGCGATCTGACCGACGACAATGATCGCGAACGTGAGGGCACCTTCAACCAGGCTGCAGGCACCGTCAAGGAGAAGCTCGATGGCGGCGCCAGGAGCTGGGCTGCCTACAGGGTTGACGACGCCAAGGATCGCGCGAACCGGAGCTGACGACCACCCTCTCCCGAACGCGGGAAGGATTCAGACGTCGGACTGGCATGGATCGGATATCGCTGCGAAGATGTCTCGGATGACGCATGTGTGACCGCGAGGGCGCCCCCCGGATGAGCCAGCCGGGCGAGAGCGAGCCGGCCGACGAGTACCGCCGCCTCTTCCCCGATCTGCCGGATGCCGTCTACGAGCCGCTCCCGTTCGAACGGCTCGACCCCGAGGAGATGCGCGCGCGGGCCGCGGAAGGCTACGCCGAACTCGACCGGCGCAGGACGACGCGCGACTTCTCCAGGGATCCCGTCCCGCGCGAGCTGATCGAGCTCGCGATCCGGAGCGCGGGGACGGCGCCCTCGGGCGCGCATCGTCAGCCCTGGACGTTCGTTGCCGTCAGTGATCCGAAGCTGAAGGCGCAGATCCGCGAGGCGACCGAGAGCGAGGAGCACCGCACGTACACCGAGCGGATGCCCGACGAGTGGCGACGGGCGCTCGCGCCGCTCGGAACCGACTGGGTGAAGACGCACATCACGGATGCCCCTTGGGTGGTCGTGCTCTTCAAGCACAACTACGAGATCCTCGAGGACGGCTCGCAAGCGAAGAACTACTACGTTTCGGAGAGCGTGGGTATCTGTGCCGGGTTGTTCGTGGCGGCCGTCCATCACATGGGTCTTGCCACCCTGACTCACACGCCGAACCCGATGAAGTTCCTCGGCAATCTCCTCGAACGTCCGGCAAACGAGACTGCGGTCTTGCTCTTCCCCGTCGGCTATCCGGCCCACGATGCCCGCGTGCCACGTCTGAGCCGGAAATCGCTGAGCGAGATCCTGGTGTGGTTCGAAGCGGCAGGCTTAGAACCGTCATTCTGATTCGAGTCCTCATAGCCCGCAGCCGAACGTTTGCACCGACCCGGCGCGGGGAAGACTGATTCTCGATGAGGAGCATTCTCAATCGACGGAACGCCGTTGTCGGGTGGTTCGCCTGGAAGGTGGCCAAGCGGGCGGCGCGTAAACGGGCTCGGCGCCATTCCCATCTGCTGCGCTTTGTCGGTGTGGGCTCCGCCCTCGCGCTCGTCGTCGGGGCGGTGGCGATCGGGCATTCCCGTGGTCCGTCGATCGACTGATGGCACCGGCCACGCACTGGCCTCGACATCCGTGAAGCGCGAACAACCGTGTGCGATGGCCCGCGTCGACGGGCCTCATGGGGATCGACGGGGTGAGAGATGGCTCTGTTTCGGGTGATCGTGGTCGTCGGGGGTGAACGGACGGTTCAGGTGACCGTACCGTTCGAGCGGGCACCAACGCCGGGCGAGACGATCGCTCTCCCAGAAGGGCGCCTCGTCACGGTGCGTCACGTGATCGAGGCACGACGCGATGGCCTGTCCGGGATCGTCCTCGCCTGGACCGGCTGAGAACGGGAGAAAGCGCTTCGACCGCCGGCGTTTACGCAGGCGAGCGACGGGGTACCACGCACCGCGATGGGATCGTTGCTCGAGTTCCGACGCCCGAATCGCGTGCTACCACGTGTGGCCTTCGGCCTCGCAACAACGCTGGTCGAGCAAGAGAGCCCGTGTGGCCAGAGGGCGATTCTGGAGATCGACGGCCTCGCGATCTTCTGCGTGGTCGCCGAGATCCCCGTCGTGGGTGACGTCATTCACGGAGACGCGACGGCGATCGTCGAGAAGGTGCGAGTCACCCGCGCCGGGCACGTCTACATCGACGCACGGCGCGTGACCAATGAAGCCGCCTCGGGTCTGTGAAGCTGCCGCGTTGCCACGTTGTTATGCACGCCACTCCGGTCGGACGCGTCGTATCGATCGGCCGTTCGCCAGCGAAGACCGATGCTTCGCGTTCGGCCTGGGTGGGGGGTTTGGACGGTAGGTTCATTCGTGATAAAATCGTAGCCCGCGTTCTCCTCGAGAACGCGCGTTGTGCGGGAGAGTCGAACTCACGGCTCTCCGTTTCCCGTCCGTAGCCCTCGGTCGGAGCCGTTCGGCATATCAGATTGCCGATCTGTTCGCTTCGTCGATCGGGAGAGAGCCATGCAGGACGTGGAAGTATGTCGACCCTCTGGCGATATCGCCGTCATCGAGTTGCGCGGCGACCATGATCACTTGGTCACACGGTGATCGCGCGCGAGCTCGACGTTGAAGAGGTGGGCCAGGTGACGCGCGAGGAGCGTCCCGACGTCGCGCTCGTCGGGCTGGGCGAGAGCCCGGAGCACGCGCTTGACCACATCAGCCGGATCGTGCGTGAAGCAGCCTGCCCCGTGATTGCGTTGCTCGCGATCGACGACCCCGGCTTCGTCAACGAAGCTGCGAAGCGTGGAATCTTCGCCTACATCACCGACGGTGACCCCGCGGAAATCCAGAGTGCGATCGACATCGTGCTGCGGCGATTCGCGGAATATCACAGCCTCGAGGGGGCGTTCGGCCGTCGGGCTGTGATCGAGCGCGCCAAGGGTGTCCTGATGGAGCGACACACGGTGACGGACCAGCGGGCGTTCGAGCTGCTTCGTGATCACTCCCAGAGTACGGGCCGCAAGGTCTTCGACATTGCACAGGCGCTCGTCGACAGTCACGCCTTGCTGTCGCATCCCGCGGGCGCCGCCTCAGCAGAGTGACGCGCTGGCTGGCTGGCCCGACACCGCCGGCTCGTGATGCGCGGCCCGACGGGCTTGGACTGGGTGGGAGTCGCGCCGGCGTAGGGAGGAGTGGGACACGTGCGGGTGGGCCGATCGATGGCCCACCCGCTGTGACCGTCTAGTTCTCGATGTTCCCGCGCCAGCCGCCCGTCTCATGGCCTGACGACTCGATCATCGTCTTGAACGACGCGAGGTCGGCCTTGACCTTGCGCCCGTCCGACCCGATCATGCTGCCTGCGGTTTCCTTCAGCCCCTCGGGCTCGTAGTCCATCTGGACCATCACCCGGGTCTTCGCGTCATCGAGCTTGTGGAACGTAACGACGCCATCCGGTCCGTCCTGCTCGAGTGCCTTCCAGGCCACACGGTGGTCTGGATGCTGCTCGGTGATCTCGGCGTCCCATTCACGTTTGGAACCGGCGATCTCCGCAACCCAGTGCAGCTGTGTGTCGGTCTTCTGCTCGACCCGTTCGACTCCGTCCATGAATTGCGGAAAGGACTCGAACTGCGTCCACTGGTTGTAGGCCACCGCCACGGGGACGTCGATGTCGATCGATTCCTCGATGGTCGTCATGCTCTGCACCTCCGGATAGGGATTAGGCGTTCGGCTTCGTGTTCCCCGTCACGGTCTCGGACAAACCGATGCGCTCGCAGCGAGGCTCTTCTCAGCCTGGATCCACCGTTTTGCGTGATCGCGAGGCGCTCGTTCGGGTCGGCAGGACGTGGGGGGATGGGGCCGCGCAGGCCGGTGGCCTGTGGGGCCCCCATCCCCACACGGAGCGCACCGTCCGGGTGGGAACCACCAGCGAGTGAAGAAACGGTGCCCACCCGGACGGGAAGCGCCCTGGCGAGCCGAACGAGATGCAACGCCC
>JAYTJO010000385.1:0-3788 GCA_043730975.1 Thermoleophilia bacterium
CGACAACATTCGCGAGCCTGGCGGAGATGTCCGGATCGGGTCGGCGCTCGTCTCCCCCGGGGACGTGCTCACGCCCGCGCGTCTCGGTGCGCTGGCGGCGTGCGGAATCGAGAGCGTGCTGGCCCACCGACTGCCACGTGTGACGATCGTCGTCACGGGGACGGAGCTACGCCCCCCGGGCGACGTGCTGGCCCCGGGCCAGATCTACGAGTCGAACGGCGTCATGCTCGCCGCTGTGATGGAGGCCGCGGGTGCCACGATCGTGCGACTCGCGGCGACCGAGGACACGGAGGAGGCCCATGCAGCTTCGCTCGAGGAGGCACTCGGGTCGGACGTCGTCGTCACGTCGGGCGGGGTCTCCGTCGGACCGCACGACCTCGTCCGCCGCGTGCAGGCACGCCTGGGCGTTGAAGAGGTGTTCTGGGGCGTTGCGATGCGCCCGGGCAAGCCTCTTGCCTTCGGGTGTCGTGGACGGACACTCGTCTTCGGCTTGCCGGGCAACCCTGTCTCTGCTCTCGTCGGGTGCCTTCTCTTCGTTCGCCCCGCCCTGCTCGCTCTCAGCGGGCGCCTCGATCCGGCGCCACCGTTTCGGCCCGCCACGCTGACCGCTGCGATCCCGCAGCGTCCCGAACGGGACGATTTCGTGCGGGCGCGGGTGAGCTGGGGCGATGACGGCGCCCTCGTCGAGCCGATTGTCGGCCAGGAGTCGCACATGATCGCGCACACGACGGCAGCGAACGGGCTCGTCTGGATTCCACGTGGGCCGGGCTCTCTCGCTGCCGGTTCACGCGTTCGTTTTCTCCCGCTCTAATGCCCATCAAGCCTCTGCCTCGATCTCTCGCGTTGGTACTCCTGTCTGCCCCAGAGGCCGGTCGTCGCCGTGCTCGGTCCTGGGAGAGGCTGCGCCCGTCTCCCCTGCGCGTTTACCGGCGCAACGATTCGGCACGAGGGGCGCTCGCGGCTGATCGTCGGTCGGCGACCGGCGCGTACCGGTTCGACGCAAGGGCACCGAGCTGCGCGGCAACGGCGGCCCACGCGATCAACACGAGCACGGTCGGCCAGGAAACGAGGCCGAGTGTCATCAGCGAGACGAGGTACAGCGGTGTGTTCAGTCCGAGCTCGAGCTGCGTCCCGACGGCGACGAGCGCGAGCGCTGGCCCGACAAGGCCGATGCCGTACAGGCAATCGCGGAGCCAGCCGGCGCCGGCGCCGACCTGGGGCAGCCAGAGCCATGCGTATAGTGAGGGGACGACGAAGAGCAGGGCGTAGGGACTGATCATCGCGGTGGCGATCGCGATCGCGCCGAGCGCAAGAAGTGAGACGGCATAGCCTGCCAGCACCTCCTCCGGACGTGCCTCGATGCGCGGGGCGAGTGCGCCTCGGGCAAGCCACCAGCCGGAGGCGGCAGCAATTCCGACGAGCGCTAGACCGACGATAGGCCAGTCGGTGACGGCGGGGCTGTCGGGCGGTGGCGGCAGGGCCGATCCCCGAGGGAAGACACCGGCGAGGGCGCCGACCCCGATCACGAGCCCGATCCAGAGCCACACGCCTATGCGCATGCGGAGTGCGCGCCAGGCGCCGGAGAGGGGCAGCCGCCGCCGTCGGCTGCGCGCGAGAAGGTCGACAACGCCGACAAGAAACGGAATCAGAGAAACCAGGAGGACGAACTCGATCGCCCAGCCACGGACGATCCGGCTTCCGAGGTAGACGTAGCCGTTCGTCCCACCGGCGAGGTCGATGCCGTTGTCGAGGGACGCGAGGATAGCCTCTGCGGCGCGGCCGAGCCGGACGAACTGAGGACGATCGAGCCGCGCCGCGGTATCGGTTGTCGCGTCTCCACCTCCGTCGTCGGCGGTGGTCAGGCGGAGTGCCGAGATCGCACGGCCGAGGAAAGGTGCCTGTTCGCCATACCCGAACGGAATGCCGAGATTAACGAGTTGAACGAGCCAGCCGGGCCGAGCCGGTGACTCTTCGAGCTGGGAGGTCACTTGCAGATCGGCGGTGCGGACGAGCGCCGGAGCCGGCGATCTCGGCGCGAGCCCTGCGATCTCGAGCCGGGGTCGAGCCGAGCCGGCAAGCGCATCCAGCGAGACGACTGCGCGGACGCTCTCCCGGAGAGGTGAGCTCGACGCGAATCGCTCGGCGCCGAAGCCCCCGAACGCGCCGCCATCGGAGGAGAGGAAGATCAGCGTGTGATCGGGCTTCGGCCGGCCCGCGATCGTGCCGAGGCGACCGTATCCTCGCTCGAGCTCGATCAACGCGGCCGTTCCCGATGCGTTGTCGTTGGCACCCGGACCGGTGCCGTTGTTGTCGCGATGCGCCAGAAAGAGGATCGCATCGGAGCTTGCGCCCGGGATGACGGTGACAAGGTTCCTGAGGCGCACCTTGCCGAGCCCGGGAATCGTCTCGTCCCATGCGTCTTCGGCCGCCGGAAGCCCGTAGAGGGCAAGACGCTCCTTGACCCAGCCCGTCGCGCCAAGGGCGCCCTCCGTTCCCGGCTCGCGGTCGGGGAAGTCTCGCGCGAGCTCTGTCGCGAGCTGGGTCGCCGAGCCACCGTCGAACGCGGGAGGGAGCGTCGGGGCGGGGAAGGGTCCGGGGCTTGCGATCGTGAACGCGAGTACGAGGAGTGGGAACGCAAGGAGCAGGCACGCGCGGCGCACAAGGCGACCGTTGATCGGCTGGTCTGTTCTCCTTTTTCTCGGCCGTCGTTGCGGCCCGGGCGCACCCGCACCCGCTTGCGATCTTCGGCCCCGCCGCCTCGCTGAGTCTGGGGTCGCCACGACGGGGGCTATAGTACGACCTGCCGGGCACGCAGCCCCGAATCGAGTGACAACGACGATGCCCGAGACGCCAACCATCCTGCTCGTCGACGACGAGGAAGCCATTCAGAAGCTCCTCACGTACCCGCTCGAGCGAGATGGGTATCGGGTCGTGCCCGCCCGCGACGGCGAGGAGGCCCTCCGCCGCTTCGGTGAGGAGGAGATCGACCTCGTTGTGCTCGACATCATGCTCCCGAAGCTCGACGGTCTCGAGGTGTGCAAGCGTCTCCGAGCGGAGAGCACCGTGCCGATCATCATGCTCACGGCCCGCGACGACGAGCTCGACAAGGTGCTCGGGCTCGAGCTGGGAGCTGATGACTACATCACGAAGCCGTTTCTTATCCGTGAATTCCGGAGTCGCGTCCGCGCGGTCCTCCGTCGCGCTGCAACTCCCCACCTGGGCGGCAAGCGGGAGGAGACGATCGATCGGGGCGATGTGCGGATCGATCTGCCACGGCGAACGGTCGAGGTACGGGGCGAGCTCGTCCAGTTGACATTTGTCGAATTCGAACTGCTCGCCCTGCTCGCTGCGAACCCCGGTGTCGTCTATTCGCGCCGACAGTTGCTCGAGCGGCTGCGTGGCGGTGCCGACTACCGCGAGCCACGCACGATTGACGTCCACGTCCGGCACCTGCGCGAGAAGATCGAGGTGGAGTCCCGCGAACCGGAGCTGATCCTCACGGTCCGTGGCGCCGGATACCGCTTCCGGGACGGATGAGCATCCCGGGCGGCATCCGCGTCAAGCTGACGCTGGCGCTGCTCGGCATCGTTGGCGGCGCCCTTCTCGCGGCCTATGCGATCGTTGTCCCCTCGCTGGAGCTTCGTCTCGTCGACGCAAAGCTCGATCAGTTGCAGGGTGACGCAGAGGCGCTCGCGGTCAACTACGCGCTCAATCAGCAGCGCCTCGACGACTTCGTGGACGCCTCGGCATTCGTCTCGAACGCGAGGGTCGTCGTCTTCGACGTCACG